>NZ_JBHWUR010000011.1:41762-131606 GCF_042737755.1 Streptomyces sp. NPDC059994 | reverse complement strand
GCCCCGCACGCCTGGTGGCGCGTGCGGGGCCGCTTCTCTGTGGGTCCTGCGGGTACGGAACCTGCCGTACCGGACGTACTACTCGACCGTGACGGACTTCGCCAGGTTGCGCGGCTTGTCGATGTCGCGGCCCATGGCCAGCGCCGTGTGGTACGCGAAGAGCTGGAGCGGGATGCCCATCAGGATCGGGTCCAGCTCGTTCTCGTTCTTCGGGACGACGATGGTGTGGTCGGCCTTCTCCTGCTCGCGGTGGGCCACGGCGAGGATGCGGCCGCTGCGGGCCTTGATCTCCTCAAGGGCCGCGCGGTTCTTCTCCAGCAGGTCGTCGTCGGGGACGATCGCGACCGTCGGCAGCGCGGGCTCGATGAGCGCCAGCGGGCCGTGCTTGAGCTCGGAGGCCGGGTAGGCCTCGGCGTGGATGTAGGAGATCTCCTTGAGCTTCAGGGAGGCCTCCAGGGCGACCGGGTAGCCGCGCACACGGCCGATGAACATCATCGACTGGGCGCCCGCGTACTCCTTGGCCAGCTTCTCGATCTCCGGCTCCATGGCCAGGATCTCGGAGATCTGCGCGGGCAGCTTGCGCAGGCCCTCGATGATCCGCTTGCCGTCGGCCACCGACAGGTCGCGGATGCGGCCCAGGTGCAGCGCGAGCAGCGCGAAGGCGACGACGGTGTTGGTGAAGCACTTGGTGGAGACGACGCAGACCTCGGGGCCGGCGTGCACGTACGTGCCGCCGTCCGCCTCGCGGGCGATCGCCGAGCCGACGACGTTCACGACGCCCAGGACGCGGGCGCCCTTGCGCTTGAGCTCCTGGACGGCGGCGAGCACGTCGTAGGTCTCACCGGACTGCGAGACCGCGATGTACAGCGTGTCGGGGTCCACGACCGGGTTGCGGTAGCGGAACTCGGAGGCCGGCTCGGCGTCCGCGGGGATGCGGGCGAGCTCCTCGATGAGGCCGGCGCCGATCAGACCGGCGTGGTACGAGGTGCCGCAGCCGAGGATCTTGATCCGGCGCACACCGCGGGCCTCGCGGGCGTCCAGGTTCAGGCCGCCGAGGTGGACGGTGGAGAACCGGTCGTCGATGCGGCCGCGCAGCACGCGGTCCACGGCGTCGGCCTGCTCCGACATCTCCTTGTGCATGTACGTCTCGTGGCCGCCCATGTCGTAGGAGGCGGCCTCCCACTCGACGGTCTCGGGGGTGGGGTTGGTCAGGGTGCCCGAGGTCGTGTACGTACGGAAGTCGTCGGCCTTGAGGGTGGCCATCTCGCCGTCCTCAAGGGTGACGACCTGGCGGGTGTGGGCGATCAGCGCGGCGACGTCCGAGGCGACGAACATCTCCTTCTCGCCGATGCCGAGGACCACCGGGGAGCCGTTGCGGGCCACCACGATGCGGTCGGCGAAGTCGGAGTGCATCACGGCGATGCCGTACGTGCCCTCGATGACCTTGAGCGCCTCGCGGACCTTCTCCTCCAGGGAGTCGGCCTGGGAGCGGGCGATCAGGTGGGTGATGACCTCGGTGTCGGTCTCGGAGGCGAAGACGACGCCCTCGGCCTCCAGCTTGACGCGCAGCTCGGCGGCGTTGTCGACGATGCCGTTGTGGACGACGGCGACCTTGTTCTCCGGGTCCAGGTGCGGGTGCGAGTTGACGTCGCTCGGGGCGCCGTGGGTGGCCCAGCGGGTGTGCGCGATGCCGGTGGTGCCGGTGAAGCGCTTGGGGACGCGGGCTTCCAGGTCGCGGACGCGGCCCTTGGCCTTGACCATCTTCAGCGCGCCCGACTTGGGGCTGTTGATGACCACGCCCGCGGAGTCGTAACCCCGGTACTCCAGCCGCTGCAGGCCCTCCAGCAGCAGGGGAGCGACGTCACGCTTACCGATATAACCGACGATTCCGCACATAGAGTCTTGCCCCTCCATCGACGTTCAGAGTTCGTACGCGTGCCCGGCCGCCTCAGCCGTGAGCGATCTAGCCGTAGACGATGCGGCGCAGCTGCCGGAGCGAGAGCTCCGGTGGCGCCACGGCGCGGTGCGGCAGCTCGGCCGCGATCCGCTCGAAGATCTCCGCGTTCACCAGGCCACCGGACTGCAGTTCACGGTGGCGGCGGCGGACGAATTCCTCGTACGTCTCGTCGAAGTACGCCAGCACATCGAGCACCACCCGGGCCGCTTCGCCGCGCTGGAGCGCGGTGCTGCGCACCAGGTGGTCGATGAGGTCGTCGTGGGACGACGGGCGACGTTCGAGCACTCGTCGATATTGAGGGGTATGGGGGCCGTACGCAAGAATCCTGCCCGACTTCGGGCAGGATTTTCATGATCGTAGGACGGGAGAGAGGATGGTCTGGACCAGTAGGCGGACCGGAGGCCCTGTCCGGGCCGCCTCAGAGGCGCTTGAGCACGGCCTGCTTGGCCAGGCTGAACTCCTCGTCCGTGAGGATCCCGGACGCGTGCAGCTCGCCGAGCTCGCGCAGCCGCCGCAGCAGGGCGTCGGGGTCGTCGGCGGCGCCGGGTACGGGGCCGAGCGACTTCGGCTCCGGTACGGGCACGGCCTCCGGCGCGTGCGGGTGCGGCATCCGGACCACCACGGCCGCGGCGAGCAGCGCCATCAGCGGGTCCTTCTTGAAGCCGTTGAGCTCCACGGCGTGCGGATCGCGCCCGGCGGGGACCCGGGGCGCGTTCGGCGAGCTCACGAAGCGCAGATGCCCGTCCACCAGACCCCGCGAGGGCTGCCACTCCACCGCGTGCAGGTCCTCCAGGGGGATGGTGGCCGGGCCGCTGCTCGTCTTCACCTCGTCGGTGTGCCAGGTCCATTCCAGGCGGACCGTGCGCCCGTCGAAACCGGCCGTGCCGTCGCCCGCGCTCACGGTCAGCGGCAGCGAGGGCCCCGGCAGCAGATAGCGGTCGACCGGCCCGGTGGGCACCGAGTCGAGCAGCAGGGCGTTGCGGACCTCGTCCACGAAGTACTCGGCTATCGCGGCCCCCTTCGTCTCCACGGTCAGGGTGTACGGGTCGGAGGCGTCGTCCAGTTTGCCGCCGGTGACCTGGAGCAGCGGGTCGGCCCCGTCCCGCAGCCTCAGCCGCAGCCGCCCGGTCCTGCGCCCCGGCTCGTACGCCACCCCGGCCAGCGCCAGGAGCGGCACCGTGACCTCGCCGAGCGTGCGGCGCAGCAGGCTGACGCCCTTGTCGCTGCCGGGCACGATGCGCACGCCGTCCCCGTCGAAGCTCCAGGTCCCGTCCTTCTGGATGATTTCCGCCATGAGGTGATTCTTCCATCCGGCCTTGCGGCGCCGGGCAGTTGGGCGGTCGGGCCCGCAGTGGTCCACACCTTGACCGCCGGTGGGGCGGGCGGTTGTGGTGGGTTCCGTTCGGTTGCTCGGCGTACCCCGTTGAAGAGAACCGCTGGTGAGTCAGCGCAGAACCCAGCGCAGAACCCAGCGCAGAACCCAGCGCAGAACCCAGCACAGAACAGTTTCCGTACTGCTCGGCGCCCTGCTGCTGGTGGCGGCAGGCACTTCCCAGGACGGAACGGCGACCGCGACCGCCGCGGCCCGCGCCCCCGCCCGCTCGGCCAGATCGTCCCCGCCCCCGCGTCCGTCGCGCCGGGCGGCACCCCGTACACGATCACTTCCACCACCCCGATCCGGGTCGACGCCGCCGCGGGCGCCGAGGGCCGCCGGATCGCCGGGTCCCGGCCGAGGCCGGCGGCGTACGGCGGGCAGACGCTGGGGGGCGGCGGCAAGGGCGGGTCGTACAGCAAGGCGGACTACCAGGGGATCGTCCGCTACGCGGCGAGCCGCTATCTGGAAGTCGTCCCCGAGATCGACACCCGCGGCCACACGAACGCGGCGCTCGCCTCGTACGCCGAGCTGAACTGCGACGGCGTCGCGCCCCCTTCCATACCGGCACGGACGTCGGTTTCAGCTCACTGTGCGTGCCGAAGCCGGTGACCTACGCGTTCCTGGACGACGTGGTGCGGGAGCTGGCGGCGATGACGCCAGGTCGATATATCCACATCGGCGGCGACGAGGCGCACTCGACGCCGCACACCGACTACGCGGCCTTCATGGACAAGGCGCAGGCGATCGTCGGCACGTACGGCAAGACGGTGATGGGCTGGCGCCAGCTGACCGGTGCGCGGCCAGCCACAGACGGCCCGTAGACGAACGGCGTCCGGGGCGCAGCCCCGAAATGGGGGGCAGGGAGCGGAGCTCCCACCCCGTCAGGGGCGCGGGGAACTGCGCGACCAGCCACCGGCGACCCGCAGACGAAGGGGTCCGGGGCGGAGCCCCGAAACGGGGGCGGGCGGCGAGGCCGCCGTGACTCGGCACCCTGGGGCGAAGCCCCGGTCCCCCCCCACCCCCGGCACGGGGTCCGGGGCGGAGCCCCGAAGCGGGGTGCAGGGGCCGCACGCCCCGCAAGCGGGTGCGGGGCCGCAGCCCCGCCCGGGGTCCGGGGGCACAGCCCCCGGGAGAACCACCTCCACCAACCACCCACCCCCGGAGGCCACGCGGCGGAGCCGCACATGGCACAGCGGGAACGGGCGGGGTGGGGGGAATCAACCCCCGATCGGGTTCCGCAGGGTGCCCACCAGTTGCAGCGCCCCCGACGGATCCGCCAGATCCACCATCTGCCTGTTGTCGCGCAGCTGCAGACGGTTCAGGCAGGAAAGGGCGAACTCCGGGGCGAACATGTCGTACTGCTTGAACTTGTCGGACAGTTCGGGCACAGACGCCTGGTACGACGTGACGCACTCCGCCACCGCCGCCCAGAACTCCTCCCCCCCGACGACCCCCTCGCTCACCAGCGTCGCGTTCAGGAAACGGAAGAAGCAGTCGAAGACGTCCGTGAAGACGGACAGCAGCTTCATGTCGTCCGGCACGTCCGCGCGGATCCGCTCCACCGCAGGCGGCAGCACCGCGTCCGGGTCCATGACAGCGATCTCCTCGGCGATGTCCTTGAAGATCGCCCGCACCACCGTCCCGTCCTCCGCCAGGACGAGGATCACGTTCTCGCCGTGCGGCATGTAGACCAGGTCGTACGCGTAGAACGAGTGCAGGACCGGCAGCAAGTACGCGTTCAGGTAGCGCCGCAGCCACTCCCGCGCCCCCACCCCCGACTCCGCGATCAGCGCGCCCGCGAAGGACGCCCCGGCCCCGTCGACGTGCAGCAGCGACGCCATCGTCGCCAGCCGCTCGCCCGGCTCCAGCGACGGCACCGGGCTCTCGCGCCACAGTGCCGCCAGCATCTTGCGGTACGGGGAGTAGCGGTCGGTGGCCCGCTCGTACTGGCGGTGGTGGTAGCCGATCGCCGCCCGCTCGCGGATGATCGAGAAGCGGGCCGACTGGAGGACGGAGTCGCGCTCCACCAGCCCCGCCAGCCAGTCGTTGATCGCCGGCGTCGCCTCCATGTACGCGGCCGAAAGGCCCCGCATGAAGCCCATGTTGAGGACCGACAGGGCCGTCTTCACGTAGTGCTTGGAAGGGGCTGTCGTGTTGTAGAACGTGCGGATCGACTGCTGGGCGAGGTACGTGTCGTCGCCCACTCCCAGCGGCACCAACCTGTCCTGCGCCACCTCCGCCGCGAACGTCACCGACAGCTTGTTCCACCACTGCCACGGGTGGACCGGCAGCAGCTGGTAGTCCGCGAGGTCCAGACCCCGCGCCGCCATCACAGCGGCGAAACGTTCCAGCGTCTTCGCGCCCAGCTCCGCCTCGATCAGCGTCTCGTAGTCGAGCCCCGCGCCCGAGGTGAAGGTCGCCCGGTCGCGCCGCGCCGCCAGCCAGATCAGTTGGACCGGGGCGGCGGCCTCCGGCGCGTACGCCGCGTACTCGTGCACGCCGAACCCGAGCCGCCCGTTGTTGGCCACGAAGCAAGGGTGGCCCTCGGTCATGCCCGTCTCGATCGCCTGGAAGCCCGCCCGGGCGAGCTCGGCGGCCGGGGTCTGCTCCTTGGTGAGCTTGTACGCCGTGCCGGAGAGCGTGGAGGAGATCTCCTCCAGGTACACCGGCAGGATCTCGTCGCTCAGGCCCAGCGTCGCGCGCAGCTCGATGAAGAAGTCGAGGGCGTCGAGGGGGAGCTGGCCGTCGGCTCCGTGCCGGGACACCGACTCCGGGTCGACCTGCCAGTGGTCGAGGGCGTACAGCGCGGCGGTGAAGCGGTACTCCACCGTGCCGTCGTCGCTGTGCACGCCGTACCGGTCCTCGCCCAGCGGCCGCGGCTTCAGCAGCCGCTCGTGCGTGAACTCGGCGAGCGCCTTGCGGATCAGCAGCCGGTTGGCGCGCGCCCACAGTTCGGGGGTGAGGTGGGGGACGGCGATGTCAGCGGTGCCGAGAACGCTCATCGGGTGGCCTCCTCGAACGCGGCCCTCGTGCAGACGCTCAGCAGCGCCGTCTTCTCCGGCTTGGTGATCTCCCCGGCGACCTCGAAGCCGACGGCGGCGTTGAGCGCGTGGACGGCCTTGTTGCCCACGTCGGGCTCCACGACGACCCGCCGGGTCGCGGGGTCCGCGAACAGGGTCTCCATCACGGCGGTGATCACCGCGCGGGTGAAGCCGTGGATCGGCGTGCCCGTCGGCGCGACCAGGAAGTGCATGCCGACGTCGCCGGGCTCGGGCTCGTAGAGCCCGACCAGCTCGCGGTGGGCCGGGTCGTACTTCTCCATCAGGAAGGCGGGTTCGCCGTCGTGCAGCCCGAGCAGCGCGTGGTGGTGCTCGTCGGCCGCGATCTCCATGTACGCCCGCTCGACGTCCTCCAGCTTCGCGTCCTGCATCATCCAGAACGCGGACTTGGGGTGGGTGACCCAGCCGTGCAGCAGCTCGGTGTCCTTCAGGGGGTCGAGGGGGCGGACGGTGAAGGTGCCCATGTCGGTGACGGTGCTCATACGGCGAACTCCTGGAAGGCGATGGACTTCTCGACCGGGTAGTACTCGCGGCCGAGGAGCTCGCCGATGATGTACGCGTTGCGGTAGGCGCCCATGCCCAGGTCGGGCGAGGTGATCGAGTGGGTGTGCACGGCGGCGTTCTGGAGGAAGATCTCGCGGCCGGTGGTGTCGATGGCGTAGTTGCGGGCCACGTCGAAGCGGCCGCGGCCGTCGCGCTTGAGCCGGTCGGCGACAGGCGCGAGGAACTCCGGCTCGGCGTATTTGTAGCCGGTCGCCAGGATCAGGCCCTCGGTGGTGAGGCTGTAGTCCTTCTCCTGCTCCTCCTGGCGCAGACCCAGCGTGTACGTGCCGGTCGTCGCGTCGTAACTGACGGCTTTGAGGGAGGAGTTGGTGAGCAGGCGCGTACCGACGGGACCCTTGAGGTTCTTCTGGTAGAGCAGGTCGAAGATCGCGTCGACGAGCTCCGAGTCGATGCCCTTGAAGAGTCCTTTCTGCTGCGTCTCCAGGCGGTAGCGGGTGGCCTCGGGCAGCGCGTGGAAGTAGTCCACGTACTCCGGCGAGGTCATCTCCAGCGTCAGCTTGGTGTATTCGAGCGGGAAGAAGCGGGCCGAGCGGGTGACCCAGTTCAGCCGGTAGCCGTGGACGTCGATCTCGCTCAGCAGGTCGTAGTAGATCTCCGCGGCGGACTGCCCGCTGCCGACCAGGGTGATCGACTCCTTCTTCTGGAGCGCCTCCTTGTGCTCCAGATAGCGGGAGTTGTGCAGGTAGTCGCCGCCCAGGCCCTGGCACGGCTCGGGGACGAACGGCGGGGTGCCGGTGCCGAGCACCAGGCGCCGGGTGCGGAACTCGGAGCCGTCCTCGGTGCGTACGACGTACACCTCGTCCTCGTACGTGACCGTCTTCACCGTCTGGTTGAAGCGGATCGAGGAGAGCTTGCCGGCCGCCCAGCGGCAGTAGTCGTTGTACTCGGTGCGCAGCGGGTAGAAGTTCTCGCGTATGTAGAACGAGTAGAGGCGGCCCGACTCCTTCAGGTAGTTGAGGAAGGAGTACGGCGAGGTCGGGTCCGCGAGGGTGACCAGGTCCGACATGAACGGGGTCTGGAGGTGGGCGCCCTCCAGGAACATGCCCGAGTGCCACTCGAAGTCCGGCTTGGTCTCCAGGAAGAGGCCGCTGAGCTCGTCGAGCGGCTCGGTGAGGCAGGCCAGGCCCAGGTTGAAGGGCCCGAGGCCGATCCCGATGAAGTCGTACGGCTCACGAGGCTGCGTGGACAAGGTTCTCTCCCAGGTACTGCTCGGCGTGGCCGGCGATCAGATCGAGGACGGCGGCGATGTCGTGGACCGTCGTCTCGGGGTTGAGCAGGGTGAACTTCAGGTACTGACGGCCGCCGGCCTTGGTGCCGGCGACGACCGCCTCGCCGGTCGCGAACAGCGCCTTGCGGGCGTAGAGGTTGGCGCGGTCGATCTCGGCGGGCGAGGTGACTGGTCCGTCGAAGGACGGGATGTAGCGGAAGACGAGAGTGGACAGGGTGGGCTCGACGACGACGTCGTAGCGCGGGTCGGCGGCGAGCAGTCGCCAGCCCTCCACGGCCAGGTCGCACACCTCGTCGAAGAGCCCGCCGACGCCCTCGGCGCCCATGGTGCGCAGCGTCATCCACAGCTTGAGGGCGTCGAAGCGGCGGGTGGTCTGGAGGGACTTGTCGACCTGGTTGGGGACGCGTTCCTCGGCGGCCAGGCGCGGGTTGAGGTAGTCCGCGTGGTACGTGGCGTGCCGCAGGGTGGTGCCGTCCTTGACCAGGATCGCGCTCGAACTCACCGGCTGGAAGAAGGACTTGTGGTAGTCCACGGTGACCGAGTCGGCGTGCTCGATGCCGTTCAGGAGGTGGCGGCGGGTCGGCGAGACGAGCAGCCCGCAGCCGTACGCGGCGTCCACGTGCATCCACGCGCCGTACTGGGCGCAGAGCTCGGCGATCTCGGGCAGCGGGTCGAGGGAGCCGAAGTCGGTGGTGCCCGCGGTGGCGACGACGGCCATCGGCACGTTGCCCTCGGCGGCGCAGCGCTCCAGGGCGCGGGCGAGCGCCACGGTCTGCAGTCGCTTGTCGTGGTCGCAGGGGATCGACACGACGGCGCCGCGGCCGAGGCCAAGGAGCTGGGCGGACTTCTGGACGCTGAAGTGGCTGCACTCGGAGGAGAAGATCCGCAGCTTCGAGAGGTCGTCGGTCTTGGCCTCCTCGCGGGCGAGCAGCAGTGCCTGGAGGTTGGACTGGCTGCCGCCGCTGGTGAACACGCCGTCGGCGGACGGGCCGTAGCCGACGCGGCCGGCGGTCCAGTCGATCAGGCGGCGCTCGATGAGGGTGCCGCCCGCGCTCTGGTCCCAGGTGTCGAGCGAGGAGTTGACGGCCGAGAGGACCGCTTCGCCGAGGACGGCGGGGATGACCACCGGGCAGTTGAGGTGCCCGAGGTAGCGGGGGTGGTGGAAGTAGACGGCGTCGCGCAGATACACGTCCTCCAGCTCGTCCAGGACGGCGGAGGTGTCGCCCAGCGGCCGGTCGAGGTCGACGCGGTCGATGAGCGGGGCGATGTCCTCGACGGCCGCACCCGTGAACGGGCGGCGCGTCGCGGCGAGTTTCGACGCCACCCGCTCGACTCCTTCGGTCACGGAGCGCCGGTAGCTCTCCGCCGTCGTGTCATTGAGCAGGTGCGAACGCATGAACTGTCCTCCCGGATCGGGGACTTCGTCGGGCCCTCCGGGCAGAAAGGAAGGGGGCGAGGACCGCGATCTCAAAGTTAGGTTAGCCTAACCTAACTTTGATCTCAACAGGCCCTCGCCCCCTGGGGAAGCGGTGGGGTGGGCAGGCGGCTGCGCCAACGGGCCCCCAAAGGGGCGCGGGGCTGTGACATGTGCGGCTCCGCCGCGCGGGCGCGATCAGCTCCCACCGGCCCGCGGCCGCCGAACCGACCTACGCGCCCTCTTCCTCGCGAAGCTGGTCCTCGGAACGCCCCCGCCGCCAGTAACCGACGAACGTGACGTTCCTGCGCTCAACCTGACGCTCATTCACAAAGTGGCGGCGCAACGACCGCATGGTGGACGCCTCCCCGGCGAGCCACACATAGGGGTCGAGCCCGGGCAACTCACCCTCGGAACGCACCGCGTCCAGCGCGGAAGCCGCCCCCTCCTCCCGCACCAGCCACGTGATCCGGGCATCCGCGACGGTCGGAAGAGGCATCCGGTCCCCGCTGAACGGCACTTCCACCCACACCCGCGCCGGTGTGCCGTGGGGCAGCCACTCCAGGATCGCCGAGAGCGCGGGCAGCGCCGTCTCGTCGCCCCACAGAACGACCCCGTCCGTACCGGCCGGAGGCCGGAAGCGCACCGCCGTGTTGTCGGCGACCGCCGGACCGAGGACCGCCACACGGTCCCCGGGCGCGGCGCGGCCGGCCCAGCGGCACGCCGGGCCGCCGTCTTCGTGGAGCGCGAAGTCGATGTCGACCTCGTCGGGGTCGCGGCGCTGCTCGCGCAGGGTGTACGAGCGCATCACGGCCCGTACGCCGTCGGGCAGAGCCCGGTAGTCCGCGAACCACGTCTCCGGGTTCTGGGTGAGCGGCAGTACGGGCGCGTCCTGGCCGGGGTGCGGCAGGAAGAGCGAGAGGCTCTGGTCCCGGCCGCCGCCCTCGAAGTACGCCAACTGCTCGCCGCCGAAGGTGATCCTGACCAGCGACGGGCCGAGCCGCCGGGTCCGTACCACGCTCAGGTCGAAGAGTCGGAAGGGGACGGTGGCGGTCTCGGCTGTCAGCGTCATGGTCAGGCAACCTTCTTCGCGGTCTCGATCGCCTTGGCGAGGGTTTCGAGGATCGGGGTGCACTTGTCGTACGAGTAGATCGGCTCGGTGGTGCGCGGGGTGATCTGGCCGGCCTTGACGGCGGGCAGCCCGGTCCAGGTGGGCTTGGACTTCAGGGCGTCCGGCTGGAGGGCCGTGGAGCGGTTGTCCATCATGATCACGTCGGCCTGGTACTTGCCGACGTTCTCCCAGCTGAGCTCCTCGAAGAAGCCCTGCGCGTTGACCTTCGGCTCGACGAACTTGACGCCCAGCTCCTGGAAGTACGCGGTGTCGGCGGACGTCTTGGCCGCGGAGACGTAGAACAGGTCGGCGCTGGCGGAACCAATCATCACCGTCACGCCGGGGTTGGCCTTGGTGGCGGCGCGCAGCCGGGCGGCGGCCTTCTCGAAGCGGGCCTTGGCCTCGGTGAACCTGGCGGCCCTCAGGTCGGCGCCGAGGGCGGCGGCGAGGTCGGCGCGGCGCTGGAGCGCGGCCGGCATGCTGATCTGCGCGGCCCACAGCGCGACGCTGGGGGCGAGCTTGAGGATCTTGTCCTTGCTGTTGTCCGGCACGTACCAGAGGGCGTCCTTCTCCCACATGTCCGTGACGAGGAGGTCCGGTGCGAGGGCCGCGTACTTCTCGACGCTGAACTCGCCCCAGACGTTGCCGAGGATCTCGACCTTGTTGATGTCGAGGTCGCCCGCCTGGACGTCCGGCTTGCCGTCCTTGGTCCTGGTCGGGCCGAACACGGCCTTGACCTCGATGCCGTAGTCGTGGAGGGCGGCGGCGGTGCCGGTGAAGGCCACGATGGTCCTGGGGGTGGACTTCGTCTCGACGGCCTTGCCGCGGTCGTCCTTGAAGGACCAGGGGCCCGACTTCCCGGCCGCCTTCTGCGAGTCGCCCTTCTTCTTGTCGTCGTCCCCGCACGCGGCCAGCGCGGCCCCGAGGCCGATGGCACCGCCGGCGGCCAGCAGACCGCGACGGGAGAGGTGGGACGCTCGGGAAAAGGGCATGACGATCCGCTTTCGTACGTGCCGGGGTCGGCCTCTGGCAGTTCTTGGGTAGGTTAGCCTAACCTCACAAGGATCTGTAGAGGGGTCGCCGAGTACGGCACGGCCGCGCCGGCTACCGCCGCAGAGGCCCGTATGTGAAGCGGACCTTGTGGGACGCGGTGGGCTCGTAGAGGGTGCGGCACGCGGTGCAGTGCCAGTGCCAGTGGTCCGCGGCGCCGGGCGCGGTGGTGGAGGTGTCCTTCCACAGCGGCGGGCGCGTCGGGCAGGCGGGGCAGGCGGGTGGGATCACGCTGCCCAGGGTGGTGGGAGCGGTGAGGGTGCGCCGGGTGTACGGGGGCGGGCCACCCCTTCGGGCGAAGCCCCCGCCCCCGGACCCCGGTTCGGGGCTGCGCCCCGGGCCCCGCTCGTCTGCAGGCCGTCTGCGGCTGTTCGCGCAGTTCCCCGCGCCCCTGGATGCGCCCCCTTCGGGGCGCCCGGGGGATGCCGCGCAGCGGCATTCAAGGGGCGCGGGGCTGTGTCATGGTGCGGCTCCGCCGCGATGGGGGTCCCCCCCTTGTTCGAGCGGAGCCGGGAACGTGGGGGAGCGACCAGCCCCCGCCCACCCGCAGACGAACAGACCTCAGGCCGGAAGTCCCAACTCCCTCGCGATCAGCATGCGCTGGACCTCGCTCGTGCCCTCGCCGATTTCCAGGATCTTGGAGTCGCGCCACATACGCGCCACCGGGTACTCGTTCATGAAGCCGTAGCCGCCGTGGATCTGGGTGGCGTCGCGGGCGTTGTCGACCGCGACCGTCGACGAGTACAGCTTCGCCAGCGCCGCTTCCTTCTTGAAGGACTCGCCCCGCACCAGGCGCGAGGCGGCGTCGCGCCAGCCCACCCGGGCCATGTGCGCCCGCATCTCCATGTCGGCGATCTTGAACTGGATGGCCTGGTTCTTGCCGATCGGACGGCCGAACGCGTGGCGCTCGTGCGCGTACTTCACCGACTCGTCGACGCAGCCCTGCGCCAGGCCCGTGGCGAGCGCCGAGATGGCGATGCGGCCCTCGTCGAGGATGCGCAGGAACTGCGCGTACCCCCGGCCTTCCTCGCCCAGGAGGTTGCCCACCGGGACGCGGACGTCCGCGAAGGACAGCTCGCGGGTGTCCGACGCGTTCCACCCCACCTTCGAGTACGGCGCGGCCACCGTGAAGCCCGGCGTGCCGGACGGGACGATGATCGAGGAGATCAGCGGGCGGCCGTCAGGCTTGCGGCCGGTCACCGCCGTCACCGTCACCAGGCCGGTGATGTCCGTACCGGAGTTGGTGATGAAGCACTTGGTGCCGTTGATGACCCACTCGTCGCCGTCGCGCACCGCCGTCGTGCGCGTGCCGCCCGCGTCCGAGCCGCAGTCCGGCTCGGTCAGGCCGAAGGCGCCGAGCATCTCACCGGCGCAGAGCCGGGGGAGCCATTCGCGCTTCTGCTCCTCCGTACCGAACCGGAACACCGGCATCGCGCCGAGCGATACCCCGGCCTCCAGGGTGATGGCGACCGACGAGTCGACCCGCGCCAGCTCCTCCAGGGCGATGCCCAGGGCGAGGTAGTCGCCGCCCATGCCCCCGTACTCCTCGGGGAAGGGCAGTCCGAACAGGCCCATGCGGCCCATCTCGCGGACGATCTCGTACGGGAACTCGTGGCGCTCGTAGAGGTCGCCGATCTTCGGGGCGATGACGTCGTGCGCGAACTCCTCGACCGTACGGCGGAGTTCTTCGTGCTCTTCTGAGAGCCGGTGGTCAAGGGACATGGGGGGTCACTCCTTGTGGGAGTCGGGGGAGAGGGCGCGGACGGTGCGGGACGGGCTCGGCCGTCCCAGCTGCTCGGCCAGCCAGACGCTGGTGGCGGTGAGCCTGCCGAGGTCGACCCCGGTGTCGATACCGAGGCCCTGGAGCATCCACACGAGGTCTTCGGTGGCGAGGTTTCCGGTGGCGGACTTGGCGTACGGACAGCCGCCCAGGCCGCCCGCCGCGGCGTCGACCGTGGCCACGCCGTGCTGGAGCGCGGCGAGGGTGTTGGCGAGCGCCTGGCCGTAGGTGTCGTGGAAGTGCACCCCGATCGCGGAGGTCGGCACGCCCTCCTCGTTCAGGGACGCGAGCAGGCTCCGGACGTGGGCCGGGGTCGCGACCCCGATCGTGTCCCCGAGGCTCAGCTCGTCGCAGCCCAGGTCCATCAGGGACTTGGCGACCCGGACGACCTGGTGGACGGGGACGGCTCCCTCCCACGGGTCGCCGAAGCACATCGACAGATAGCCCCGGACGTGGACGTCCTGCTCCTTGGCGCGGGCCACGACGGGCGCGAACATCCCGAGCGACTCGTCGACCGTACGGTTCAGATTGGCCTTGGCGAACGACTCCGTGGCGCTGGCGAAGACCGCGATGCGGCGGGCGCCGAGCGCGAGCGCCCGGTCCAGGCCCCGCTCGTTGGGCACCAGGACCGGCAGCGCCACGCCCTCGATGTCCTGGAGCATCGGGAACAGCTGCTCGGCGTCGGCCAGTTGGGGCACCCACTTGGGGTGCACGAAGCTGGTCGCCTCGATGGTGGTCAGGCCCGCGTCCGCCAGCCGGTGGATGAACTCGGCCTTGATCCCGGTGGGGACGACGGCCTTCTCGTTCTGGAGGCCGTCGCGGGCCCCGACCTCGTGGATCCGCACCGAGGCGGGCAGGCCCTGCGCCGGTACGACCATGGGCAGCGTCACTGGTCCTCCTCCTTCGGGGTCACCACGGCCAGGACCTGGTCCATGGCGACGGTCGAGCCGGGGGAGACGTCCAGCTCGGTGACGGTGCCGGCGTGCGGGGCGGAGATGACGTGCTCCATCTTCATCGCCTCCACCACCAGCAGGCTCTGGCCCGCGTCGACCTCGTCGCCGACCGCCACCTTGACGACGGTGACGGTGCCGGGCATCGGCGCGGCCAGCGTGTCGAGGCCGCCGCGTGCGGCGCCGGTGAGGCTCGCCGCGACGGGGTCGTGGTCGAGCACATGCCAGCTGTCCCCGTCCCGCCCGAGCCAGGTTCCCTCCGGGGAGGGGGCGGTGGTGAAGGTGTGGGTGAGGCCGTCGAGTTCGACGCTGACGTGGCCGGGGGAGACCCGTCCGGCGGCCTTGCCCGGCACCACATGAGTAACGGGTTCGAGTCCCGGCACTCGGAACGGGAAGGCCAGGGGCGCCGGTTCGCCGCCCATGCGCCAGCCGCTCGGCACCGCGAACGGGTCCAGCCACGCGCCCGTGGCCGAGGGGCGCAGCCCCTCCTGCCGCACCAGCGCCGCCGCCGCGTACACCTCGTCCGGCACCCCGTCCGGCACCAGCGCGTCGGCCTCGCGCTCGACCAGGCCCGTGTCGAGGTCGCCCGCGACCACGTCCGGATGGGCGAGCAGCCTGCGCAGGAATCCGGCGTTGGTGGGCACGCCCAGCGTGACCGTGTCGGCCAGCGCCGCCCGCAGCCGGCGCAGCGCGGTGGCGCGGTCCGGCCCGTACGCGATGACCTTGGAGAGCATGGGGTCGTAGAGGCTGCCGACCTCCGTGCCCTCGCTCAGCCCCGAGTCCGTGCGGACTCCCTCGCCCTGCGGCTCGCGCAGCGCCAGGACCGTACCGCCCGAGGGCAGGAAGCCGCGGGACGGGTCCTCGGCGCAGACGCGGGCCTCCATGGCGTGGCCGGTGAGGGTGATGTCCTCCTGGCCGTACGGCAGTTTCTCGCCCGCGGCGACCCTCACCTGCCACTCCACCAGGTCCAGGCCCGTGATGAGCTCGGTGACCGGGTGCTCGACCTGGAGGCGGGTGTTCATCTCCATGAAGTAGTACGAGGACGGGTCGTTGCCCGGGACGATGAACTCCACCGTGCCCGCGCCCGCGTAGCCGCAGGAGCGGGCCGCCTGGACCGCCGCCTCGCCCATCGCGGCCCGGGTCTCCTCGTCGAGCAGGACCGAGGGGGCCTCCTCGATGATCTTCTGGTGGCGGCGCTGGAGGGAGCACTCGCGCTCGCCCAGGTGCACCACGTGTCCGTGGCCGTCCGCCAGGACCTGGATCTCGATGTGGCGGGGGCGGTCGATCCACCGCTCCACCAGGAGCGTGTCGTCGCCGAAGGAGGCGCGGGCCTCGCGGCGGGCGGCCGCGATCTCGTCGGCGAGCGCCGCCTCCTCGCGGACCAGCCGCATGCCCTTGCCGCCGCCGCCCGCGCTGGGCTTCAGGAGCACCGGCATGCCGATCTCGCGGGCCGCGTCGGCCAGTTGGCCGTCGGTGAGGCCGCTGCCCGAGGAGCCGGGCACGACCGGGACGCCTGCCGCCCGCACGGTCTCCTTGGCGCGGATCTTGTCGCCCATCAGGGCGATCGCGTCCGCCGGGGGGCCGATGAAGACCAGGCCCGCCTCGGCGCACGCGCGCGCGAAGGCCGCGTTCTCGGCGAGGAAGCCGTAGCCCGGGTGGACGGCCTGCGCGCCGCTCCTGGCGGCTGCCTCCAGGAGCCGGTCGATGGAGAGGTAGCTCTCGGACGCCGCCGCCGGGCCGATCCGCACGGCCGTGTCGGCCTCCCGCACGTGCCGGGCGTCCGCGTCCGCGTCGCTGAACACCGCGACCGAGCGCACCCCGAGGGCGCGCAGGGTGCGGATGACGCGGACGGCGATCTCGCCCCGGTTGGCGACGAGGACTGTGTCGAACATCGTCATGGTCCGTCTCACATCCGGAAGACGCCGAAGCCGGGCGCCGAGTAGTCCCGCTGGGGGAGGGGGGCGTTGGCACAGGCCGTCAGGGCGAGCCCGAGGACCTGGCGGGTCTCGATCGGGTCGATCACCCCGTCGTCCCACAGCCGGGCCGTCGCGTAGTAGGCGTTGCCCTGCTGTTCGTACTGGGCGCGGATGGGGTCCTTGAAGGACTCCTCCGCGTCGAGGGGCCAGCTCTCGCCGCGCGCCTCCAACTGGTCGCGCTTGACGGTGGCGAGCACCGAGGCCGCCTGCTCGCCGCCCATCACCGAGATCTTGGCGTTGGGCCACATCCACAGGAAGCGCGGCGAATAGGCGCGGCCGCACATCGAGTAGTTCCCCGCCCCGTACGACCCGCCGACCACGACCGTCAGCTTGGGGACGCGGGTGCAGGCCACGGCGGTGACCATCTTGGCGCCGTGCTTGGCGATGCCTCCCGCCTCGTAGTCCCGCCCGACCATGAAGCCCGAGATGTTCTGGAGGAACACCAGCGGGATGCCGCGCTGGTCGCACAGCTCGATGAAGTGGGCGCCCTTCTGGGCGGATTCGGAGAACAGGATGCCGTTGTTGGCGACGATGCCGACCGGGTGGCCGTGGATCCGGGCGAAGCCGGTGACCAGCGTCTGGCCGAACTCGGCCTTGAACTCCTGGAAGCGGGATCCGTCGACCACGCGCGCGATGACCTCGCGGACGTCGTACGGCGTGCGCGAGTCGACCGGCACCGCCCCGTACAGCCCGTACGGATCGGCCTTGGGCTCCTCCACGGGCTCCACGCTCCACGGGAGCTCACCGCGCGCGGGGAGGGTGGCCACGATGTTGCGCACGATCCGCAGCGCGTGCGCGTCGTCCTCGGCGAGGTGGTCGGTGACGCCGGAGGTGCGCGAGTGGACCTCGCCGCCGCCGAGCTCCTCGGCGGTGACGACCTCGCCGGTGGCGGCCTTCACCAGCGGCGGGCCGCCGAGGAAGATCGTGCCCTGGTTGCGGACGATCACGGCCTCGTCGCTCATCGCCGGGACATACGCCCCGCCGGCGGTGCAGGAGCCGAGGACCGCCGCGATCTGCGGGATCCCGGCACCCGACATCCGGGCCTGGTTGTAGAAGATCCGCCCGAAGTGGTCGCGGTCGGGGAAGACCTCGTCCTGCATCGGCAGGAAGGCGCCGCCGGAGTCGACCAGATAGAGGCAGGGCAGCCGGTTCTCCAGGGCCACCTCCTGGGCGCGCAGGTGCTTCTTCACCGTCATCGGGTAGTACGTGCCGCCCTTGACCGTGGCGTCGTTGGCCACGATCACGCACTCGCGGCCGCTGACCCGCCCGATCCCGGCGATGACCCCGGCGGCGGGCGCCTGGTCCCCGTACATCCCGTCGGCCGCGAGCGGCGCGAGCTCCAGGAACGGCGAGCCGGGGTCGAGCAGCGTGTCCACCCGGTCGCGCGGCAGCAGCTTGCCGCGCGCGACATGGCGCTCGCGGGCCCGCTCGCCGCCGCCGAGCCGGGCCGCGGCCAGTCTGGCGCGCAGCTCCTCGCCGAGGGCGCGGTGCGCCTCCTCGTTGGCCCGCCACGCCTCGGACGCGGGATCTTCCCCCACGCTCGAATCCGCTCGCGCGGGGGGACCCCCATCGCTCCCAAGGACCGGTGCCTGCTGCATCGTGTCGAGCCCCCTTGCCCGTACGAAGTCTTCCGGCCGGATGTTAATGACCGTTAACTTATTTCCTCCAGGTTAACGAGCGCTAACCGCGTTGTCTAGAATGAATTCCCATGAGCACCCGGACCGATGCCCCCACCCGACGCGAGCAGATCCTCCGCGAGGCCGCGCGCCTCTTCGCCGAGCGCGGGTTCCACGGCGTGGGCGTCGACGAGATAGGCGCGGCGGTCGGCATCAGCGGCCCCGGCCTCTACCGCCACTTCGCGGGCAAGGACGCGATGCTGGCGGAGCTGCTCGTGGGGATCAGCGGGCGGCTGTACGACGGCGGCCGCAAGCGCGTCGCCGAGGCCGACGGGGGCCCCCAGGCGCTCCTCGGCTCGCTCATCGACGGCCACATCGACTTCGCCCTCGACGACCGGGCGCTCATCACGCTCCACGACCGTGAGCTGGACCGGCTGCGCGACAGCGACCGCAAGCTGGTGCGCCAGTTGCAGCGGCAGTACGTGGAGCTGTGGGTCGGGGTCGTACGGGAGCTGTACCCGGGGTCCGAGGCCGAGGTCCGGGCGGCCGTCCACGCGGTGTTCGGGCTGCTCAACTCGACGCCGCACCTGGGGTCGTACGGGGCGGGGCTGCCCGGCAGGACGGCCACGGAGGCGCTGCTGCGGCGCCTGGCGCACGGGGCGTTCGCGGCGCTCGCGGGCTGAGTGCCGCCACGCGCGCGTGCGCGCGTCCACTGCGCGGGACAGGCGGCGCCCGCCGAGGCGCACCGGGGCAGAATGGGGCGCATGCCGATACCCAGCCGTGCCGCTCTCGTCGACCACCTCGTCCGCACCCGTATCGCCGGAGACGTCGCCACTCCCCGCGACAACAACCTCTCCCATTACCGCAAGCTCGCCAACGGCGACCGCCACTACTGGCTGGGCCTGGAGCTGGGCGACCGCTGGACCGACGAGCAGGACGTGCTCGCGGTGATGGCCGAGCGCTGCGGGGTCGTCGACGACCCCGGGCACCGCACGGGCCAGGACACCATCGACCCCGAGCTGACCGTCGACGCCCTGGAGCGGATGGCGGCGCGGCTGCGCAAGGCGGCCGCGGGCAAGCAGCGGGTGCTCTTCGCGACCGGCCACCCCGGCGCGCTCATCGACGTGCACAGCAGGACGGCCGCGGCCCTGCGCGCCGCGGGCTGCGAGATCGTGCGCATCCCCGACGGGGTGCTGGCCGACGAGGGCTGTGTGGTGCAGTTCGCGGACGTCGCGCTCTTCGAGCGCGGCGCGTCCCTGTGGCACACGCACTCGCCCGAGCCGATGGCCGCGATCCTGAACGCGCTGGAGCGCGAGGGGCGGCCGCTGCCGGACCTGGTCGTCGCGGACCACGGCTGGGCCGGGTGCGCGGGCCAGCGCGGGATCGACGCGATCGGCTATGCCGACTGCAACGACCCCGCGCTGTTCATCGCCGAGGCGGAGGGCACCCTCCAGGTCGCGGTCCCGATGGACGACCATGTGGTCGATCCCCGGTTCTACGAGCCGATGACCGAGTATCTGCTGGGTGCGGCCGAGTTGGTCTGAGTTCGCGCCGTGGGGCGGGGTGGCCGGGCTGGTGCGGACCGTGCTGGGCTCGCCGCGCCCCCGCGCCGGAGCGCACAATGACGCAGCCCCGTGCCCCTGAAGGCGGCGGCCCGGACCGCGGTGGGCTCAATGACGCAGTCCCGCGTCCCTGAAGGCGGCGGCCCGGACCGCGGTGGGCTCAATGACGCAGTCCCGCGTCCCTGAAGGCGGCGCCCCGGACCGCGGTGGGCTCAAGGCCTACCGCGGTACCCGCACCACGCCCTCCTGGATCACCGTGACGGCGAGGCGGCCGTCCTGGGTGTAGATCCGGGCCTGGCCCAGGCCCCGGCCCGCCGAGGCCGACGGTGACTCCTGGTCGTACAGGAGCCATTCGTCGGCCCGGAACGGCCGGTGGAACCACATCGCGTGGTCCAGGGACGCGCCCACCACGTCCCCGACCGCCCAGCCGCCGCGGCCGTGCGCGAGCAGCACCGAGTCGAGCAGCGTCATGTCGGAGACGTAGGTGGCGAGCACGATGTGCAGCAGGGGGTCGTCCGCGAGCTTGCCGTTCGTACGGAACCAGACCTGCGAGCGGGGCTCGCGCGGGGTGCCGACGCTGCCCCACGGCGGCACGTCGGCGTAGCGCAGGTCGACGGCCGCGCGGGCCTCGACCAGGCGCGCCGCGACGTCGGCGGGCAGATGGCGCGGCAGCATCTCGGCCGCAGTCGGGAGCGACTCGGGGTCCGGAGCGGGCGGCATGTCCGCCTGGTGCTCCAGACCCTCCTCGTACGTCTGGAACGACGCGGAGAGGTGGAAGATCGGGTGCCCGTGCTGGACCGCCACCACCCTTCGGGTGGTGAAGGAGCGGCCGTCGCGGATGCGGTCGACCATGTAGACGATCGGTGCGCCCGGGTCCCCGGCGCGCAGGAAGTACGCGTGCAGGGAGTGCGCGAGGCGGTCCCCGGGGACGGTGCGGCCGGCGGCGACCAGTGCTTGCGCCGCCACCTGCCCCCCGAAGACGCGGGGCACGAGCGCCGAGCGTGAGCGGCCCCGGAAGTAGTCCCGCTCGATCTGCTCCAGGTCGAGCAGATCGAGCAGGGCATCCAGAGCCTCGGTCACAGACCCATGTCCTTGGCGATGATCGTCTTCATGATCTCGCTGGTGCCGCCGTAGATCCGGTTGACGCGGTTGTCGGCGTACAGACGGGCGATGGGGTACTCGTTCATGAAGCCGTAACCGCCGTGCAGCTGGAGGCACTTGTCGATGACGCGGTGGGCGACCTCGGTGCAGAACAGCTTGGCGGAGGCGGCCTCGGCCGGGGTGAGCTCGCCCGCGTCCAGGGCCTCCAGGGCGCGGTCGGCGACCGCCTCGGCGGCGTCCACCTCGGCCTGGCAGGCGGCCAGCTCGAACTTGGTGTTCTGGAAGTGCGCGACCGGCTTGCCGAAGACGGTGCGCTCCTGGACGTACTCCTTGGCGAACCGGACGGCGGCCTTGGCCTGCGCGTAGGCGCCGAAGGCGATGCCCCAGCGCTCGGAGGCGAGGTTGTGGCCGAGGTAGTAGAAGCCCTTGTTCTCCTCGCCGAGGAGGTCCTCGACCGGGACCTTCACGTCGACGAACGCCAGCTCGGCGGTGTCGGAGGTCTTCAGGCCGAGCTTGTCGAGCTTGCGGCCGATGGAGTAGCCCTCGGACTTGGTGTCCACGGCGAACAGCGAGATGCCGTGGCGGCGGTCCTCGGCGGTGGGGGCGGCGGTGCGGGCGCAGACGATGACGCGGTCCGCGTGGACGCCGCCGGTGATGAAGGTCTTGGCACCGTTGAGGACGTAGTGCGTGCCGTCCTCGGAGAGCTTCGCGGTGGTCTTCATGCCCGCGAGGTCGGAGCCGGTGCCCGGCTCGGTCATCGCCAGGGCCCACATCTCCTCGCCGGAGACGAACTTCGGCAGGAAGCGCTTCTTCTGCTCGTCGTCGGCGAGCATCTTGATGTACGGCAGGCCGAGCAGCACGTGCACGCCGGAGCCGCCGAACTGGACGCCCGCGCGGGCGGTCTCCTCGTACATCACGGCTTCGAACTTGTACGACTCGATGCCGGCGCCGCCGAACTCCTCGTCGACGCGGATGCCGAAGACACCCAGCTCGGCGAGCTTGTAGTAGAAGTCGCGCGGCGCCTGGCCGGCGGCGAACCACTCGTCGTAGACCGGGACGACCTCGGCCTCGATGAAGGCCCGGATGGTCTCCCGGAACGCCTCGTGGTCCTCGTTGAATACCGTACGGCGCACGGAGCCTCTCCTTCGACGGTGGCGGCGACTTTGGCTAAGCGCTTGCTCAGAGTTTGAAATACGAAGTTACCCGGCGGTCACTCACACTGTCCAGAGTGAGCCTCAGCACTTCCGGCCGTACTTCGCAGTGCCAGCCACAGCTCGGTACGGACGTCCATGTCGTCCAAGCGGTGCACGCACCTGGACGCGCCACTGTCGTAGCCAGACACTACGCTGGCGGCGGAGAGGGGCCTGGATGCTGCTGAGATTCCGCACGGCCAACGTGCGGTCACTGCGCGACGAACAGGAGCTGATGTTCGTCGTGTCCGAGGACGAGCCGAGCGCTGCTGCTGCACGGCGCGTCGACCTCGCGGGGGGCGCGATCTACGTGCTTCCCCTAATCGGAGTCTTCGGCGCCAACGCTTCGGGCAAGTCAAACGTTCTCGCCGCGATGACGGCCATGAGCAATGCGGTGCAGAACTCGTACGCGCGCTGGGCTTCGTACGAGGGAACGGACCGTGTTCCTTTCGCCCTGAATCCCAAGGGGGAGACAGAGTCGAGCTTCTACGAGGTGGACCTCGTCCTCGACGGGGTCCGCTGGGCGTACGGTTTCGAGCTGGGGGCGGAGCGCGTCGAGGCCGAGTGGCTGCACAGCTACCCCCGTGGCCACCGGCAGGTGTGGCTGGACCGCGATGCCTCGCGCCCCAAGGTCTACGACTGGCCCGGGGCCCGGGTGAAGGACCGCGCCGGCCTGGAGCGGCGTACCCGGCCGAACGCCTTGGTGCTGTCGACAGCGGGTACCGACAATCATCCGCAGCTCACCCCGTTGTTCCACTGGTTCCGTCGGAACCTCTGGCTGATTGATCCCGAGGGCGAGCGCCAGGAACGGGAGATGTTTACGACGCGTCAGCTGTCGGGCGCCCGGGCCCGTCGCATCAACGAACTGCTGCGGGTCGCGGACCTCGGAATCACCGGTGCGGAGACGGTCGAGGGGGGCAAGGGCCGTCCGGAGGTCCGGCTCACCCATCGGTCCGCCGCAGGAGATGTCTCACTCGACTGGAGACACGAGTCCTACGGCACCCGTTCCTGGTTCGCTCTGCTCGGTCCGATGCTGCTGGCTCTGGACGAGGGAGCCGTGCTGCTGGTCGATGAGCTCGACGCCAGCCTGCACCCGCGCTTCGCTGCCGAGGTCATCAGGCTCTTCCATGACCCTCAGGCCAACGCCAAGGGTGCACAGCTCGTCTTCACCTCGCATGATCCCTCCGTCCTCACCACGCCGAGCGGAGGGCGCCTGCTGGAGCCCGCCCAAGTTTGGCTCACGGAGAAGGACGAGGAAGGGGCGACGCAGCTGTATCCGTTGGTCTCGGCGTCCCCGGGGGAGGACGAGGACCTGATGAAGTCCTACCTCGCCGGAGCGTTCGGGGCTGTCCCGTCCCTGCTGGAAGGACAGCTCGCGCGACGGCTGCTGGCAGTGAATGATCGGGAACGCGAGTACGAGGCGGAGCGGAGCGGCAGCTGATGGCGCGTACGAGGGGGAAGGACTCGCTGGGGCCCGCAAGCAAGGGGCAGCGGCGGAACAAGATCGTTCATGTCTTCACCGAGGGCCGGGTCACCGAGCCCCAGTACATCGAGATCGTGCGCGGCAAGGCCAGCGCGACCGGCATCGAGGTCCGGATCGCCAACCAGTCCGCGCCCGGGTCGCAGCGCAAGCCCATCACCCTGGTCGAAGCGGCGGTCCGGGTTATGCGCGAGGAGACACGGGCCGCGAAGAAGGCGAAGCTCGCCGAGAAGTTCTGGCCGGAAGTCTGGTGCCTGTTCGACCGGGACGAGCACCAGCAGATTCCGGCCGCCTTCAAGCTGGCCAAAGAGGCGGGGGTGCAGATCGCCTTCTCACACCCGTGCTTCGAGGTCTGGCGGCTGCTCCACCACAAACCGGTCCACGGCACCTTCGGTGGCGTGTGCGGGGAGGCGGTGAACCAGCTCCCCTTCGCGAACAGCGTCGAGAACATCAAGAACGTACTGCCCGAACAGCTCCCGCGGGGCAGTTTTGCCCGGGCGAAGAAGCGGGCGCAGGAGATGAACGCCCAGCATCCTGCGCACAAGGCGATGGAACAGCGCGATCCGTACACGGATGTGTACGAGTTCGTCGAGAAGGGCCTCGGCATCACCCAATACTGACAGGGAGTGACGGCACGGGCCCGCGGTTATCACCTGGTGCCCGTCGCGCCGTAGGGTTCCCTCGTCGTATCGGGTCGTAGGGAAGACGGTGACGTGGCCAAGCTCACGCTCGCGCAGCTGGAGCGGCATCTGTTTGCTGCCGCGGACATTCTCCGCGGCACGATGGACGCCTCCGAGTACAAGGACTACATCTTCGGCCTGCTGTTCCTGAAGCGTGCCAACGACGAGTTCGAGGCGGCGCGCGAGCGGATCAGGGAGCAGGGTGAGAACGATCACGGAATGACCGGGGAGGTGCTGGAGACCTTCCTGGAGAACCCGACTCCCTACAGTGACTGCGAAGTCCTCTTCGTCCCGAAGAACGCCCGCTGGAAGTGGATCTCCTCCGGCACCCACAACATCAACGAGGAGCGACTGCGCCCCGCGCTCCAAGCGCTTGAAGGGCAGAACAGCAAGCTCAAGGGCCTCTTCGACCAGCTCGACTTCAACCGAATCGGTGGCTCGGGTGCCGCAGCCGGTGCGGCGAAGCTCGCCGACCAGCGACTGAAGCTACTGATCGCCCACTTCGGGCGGGTGCGTCTGAGGACGGACGACTTCGAGTTCCCGGACCTGATCGGTGCGGCGTACGAGTATCTGATCAAGGAGTTCGCCGACACGGCCGGTCGGAAGGGCGGTGAGTTCTACACCCCCCGTGCGGTGGTGCGCATGATGGTCGAACTGCTCAACCCCCGGCACGGTACGCGCATCTACGACCCCTGCGTCGGCTCGGGCGGCATGCTCATCCACGCCAAGGAGTACGTGGAGGAGCACGGCGGAGACGCCTCGGACATGTTCTTCGCGGGCCAGGACGCCAACAGCGGCTCCTGGATCATGTCCACGATGAACATGGTGTTGCACGGTGTCAGTACCCGCTTCGACCTGCGGACCGGCGACACCTTGTCGGAGCCTGCGCACGCGCCGAGGTCGGACAAGGACCGGTATGACGGCGTGCTGAGCAATCCGCCGTTCTCCATGGACTACTCGTACGAGAACTACCCGCACAAGGCGGACCGAGCGGCCTACGGCGCGACGAGTGAGCGCGGCAAGGCCGACCTGATGTTCCTCCAGCACATGCTCTGGATGACCAAGCAGGAAGGGCGCGGCGGCATGGTCATCACCGTCATGCCGCACGGCGTGCTCTTCCGAGGCGGCGGTGAGCGGGACATCCGCGCCGAGCTGATCGAGAAGGACGCGGTCGAGGCCGTCATCGGCCTCGCCCCGAACCTCTTCTACGGCACGGGCATCCCCGCCTGCATCCTGGTGCTCCGCCCGCCCGGCAAGAAGGACGCCAAGCGGGAGGGCCAGATCCTCTTCGTCAACGCCGACCGCGAGTTCCATGCGGAGCGGGCGCAGAACGTGCTGCTGCCCGAGCACGCGGAGAAGATCGTCACCACGTACCGTGCGTACGAGGACGTGCCCGGCTTCGCACGGGTGGTCAAGCGCGAGGAACTGCGGGAGAACGACTACAACCTCAACATCCGCCGTTACGTCGACAACACGCCCCCGCCGGAGCCGCAGGACGTGCGGGCGCACCTGATGGGCGGCATGCCGCGCGCGGAGATCGAGGCGAAGCAGGAGCTGCTCGACGCGTACGGGCTCCGGTTGGAAGACCTGTTCGTGGAGCGGGAGCCGATGGACCCGGCGTACGTGGACTTCCTCCCGCAGGACGAGCGCCCGGATGCGGCCCGCCTTGCGGAGCTGGCGCGTCCCCGTGAGGAGGCGCTGCGGATCGCCTTCGCCAAGTGGTGGGACGAGGAGGCCCGCCACCTGGAGGCCGTGGCCGCCACCCCCGGGCGCCTGGCCGAACTGACGGCCTCGGAGCGCAAGGCGGCGCTGATGGCCGTACGGGGCTCGCTGATCGAGTCTTTCGTGAAGCGCCTCGGGGGGATCGGTCTGCTCGACCGGTACGCCCTCGCGGGTGCGGTGGCCGGCTGGTGGTATGAGGCCAAGTACGACCTGCTGGCCCTGTCGGAGAACGGCTTTGCCGGCGTCCTCGACGGTTGGGTCGAGAACGTCGAGACGATGTTGGCGCCCGAGCAGGACCCGAAGACGAGGAAGCTGCGCAAGCGCACGGCGGCGGAACGCCGTCAGGCGTACGACCACAAGGTGGTCGCGGCGATCGTCCCCGAGTTCCTGACACAGCTGGCGGAGGCGGACGCGCGCAAGGCGGAGCTGGACGCGCGTTGGAAGGAACTCAATGCGGAGCCTTCGGAGTCGGCGGAGGACGGCGAGGGCGAGGGTAACGAGGACGCTGTCACACGGGAACAGGTCGAGCTAAGCGTGGAGCAGTTGGCGGAGCTGGCGCACGTGAAGAAGGAACGTACGAAGGCCGCGGCGCGCCTCAAGAAGCTTGAGGCGGAGTTCTGGTTCACCCCGTGGCCGGACCCGTCGAAGCTGACGGAGGACCCGCCGAGGCTGATCGCGGCGCGGAAGCGGTACGCGGAGGACCCGGAGGGGGAGCGCCGGGTGGTCCTGGAGCTGCTGCGGGACGACCTGGCGGGGAAGCTGGAGGGTCATGTGGTACGGCGTCGGCGGGAGTTGGTCGACGTTTGTGGGGTGTGGGCCGACAAGTACGCGGTTTCGCTGAGGGAGATCCGCGCGGAGCGCGATCTTGTCGCTTCACGATTGGGCGACCGTATGAGGGAACTGGGTCATGAGTGACAGGGTGATGACACGTTCACTTGCCGACGTTACGAGCTTGCTGCGACGTGGCACGGCACCCTCGTACGTAGACCACAGTGATGTTCGAGTGGTCGGGCAGAGGTGCGTACGGGCTGATGGCTTTAGGCCAGAGGCAGCCAGACCACACGATCCGAAGTCGCTCAGCAGAAGTCTTGTAGCCAATGTCGGCGATGTCTTGCTCAACTCGACAGGCGCTGGCACGATCGGTCGCAGCTGCGTCTTCGATGCCGAGGGAACGTACGTGGTCGATTCACACGTGACCGTTCTCCGTGCAAGGCGAGATGTCGTGGAACCGCGCTGGATCGACGTAATTCTCGGCTCCGCTGAGGGGCAGAGATATCTCGAATCCCACTGTTTTGTTGGCTCCACGAATCAAGTAGAGCTATCTCGATCAGAGTTGGTCAAGTTTCAGATCCCAATGCCTCCTATCGCAGAGCAGCGCCACACTATCTCCGTATTGGATGATCTTCTGGGGCTGGAAAGAATCAGTAGATCGTCGATTGCGAAATGGACGAACATTCACCGGGGGGAGCTGGATAGAGTATTTGGTGGCGGCACTGGTGGCTTTAATTCGCCGATGCTCCCATTGGAGAGCGTGGCACAGGTCTCTGGAGGAGTTGCTCTTGGTGGTGTCACAGCTGGCGTCGGTGGTGTAGATATCCCTTACTTGCGGGTGGCAAACGTTCAAGAGGGATATTTCGATACGCGTGACATGAAGTCTATGAGGGTGGCTGCATTCGATGCATCGAAGTTTCGCCTAAAGCGCGGTGATGTTCTGCTCACAGAAGGTGGCGACCTGGATAAGCTCGGCCGCGGTGGCGTCTGGGACGGCCGAATCGATCCGTGCCTGCATCAGAATCATATCTTTCGCGTGCGTTGCCTTGAATCGAAAATTATTCCGGAATACTTGGCTTTGTATCTGATGTCCCGGCCTGGGCGTGGGTACTTCATGAGTGTGGCAAAGCAGACGACGAACCTTGCCTCCGTTGGCCTGTCGCAGGTTAAGGTGATGCCTATTCCGTGCCCGCCAATTTTCGAGCAGAAGAAGGTCGTTGAACTGTTCGATTCCTATGATTCGACTATCGAGAAGGAGGTTCGAGAACTGACCAAGTTGAAAAAGGTGGAGAGGGGTGTGCTTGAGCGTGCGCTCCGTGATTGGTGAGTTGATCCATCACGGGGTGGTGACTGTTTGGGTCGCCACCCCGGAGCCTTCAGTTGTTTCTGTCTGCCACTCGGATGTCCGAGCAGGATCCCGCGCTGCTTGGGCTCGGGGCAACTGTTATCGCCATCACTAACGCGGTGGAGATGATAGCCCCGATTGTGGCACCGAAAGCCTGGATGATGGACGTTGCGATCAACTTGAGGGCTCGACTGGAATCATTTTCCCTGCCGCTCCCTGTCGCGTCGACTTCCGTTTGGTTATTTTTGCGTCTCATGTTTTCTCCCTGCGTGAACTCGCGCCGCCTCTTTGAGGCTTTGTTGCCATCAAATGTAGGGCGGCTTGAGTGTGATGCGGCAGGGGAGAGTCAGCCACTCTGGACTTGATGACGACGCTAGCGGTCATCAGGCGGGCTGGGGCAGTGCGTTGACGAAGTCGACGACAGAAGGCGCAAAACGGGATGAAGGTACTGGCTGAAAAGTGCTGAGACAGCGCCGCGACCGCGATTTTTGAGACTCAAGGGTGAGTGGTGCCCTGGATCGAGGAGATGAAGACCGTCCAACTCTGCGTGGGGAAGACGAGGGCGGGGCCGTTTGGGGCTTTGGAGTCGCGGACTGGAACCCCCGACGGGTAGTCGTCCAGCACCTCAACGCAGGTGCCGCCATCTCCGCTGCTGTACGACGACTTGCGCCAGCCGCTCAGTGCAGCTGCGTTCGGGATGGTGCGGTCAGTCATGATGCCCGTATTCCTTTGCACTCGCCCTCAGTAGGGCGAGCGACTCCTTGCGGGGGAGCGCGTCGCCCAAGGCGAGAGTGTATGTCTGCTGCAAGGTCTCGACCAGGGCGGGCGAGTCGTGCAGTTTGCCCATGAGCACGCCCTCGCCGTAGGCGACTGGAGGCTGGTCGTCGAACATCATCAGCGACAGCATCCCCTGGAGCAGCGGGTGATAGCCCGCCCCGAAGGGTAGTACGTGCACGCGGACCCGCTCGCACTCCACCATGCCGATGATGTGGGTCAGTTGCTCCGCCATGATCTCCGGGCTCCCGACGTGGCGGCGCAGTACCGCCTCGTCCAGGAGGGCGCAAAATAGCGGACTGACGGGGTCGGACAGAACTTTTCCTCGCTCCAACCGTGTGACGAGGAGCCTGTCACATTCCTCTTCACTCCGCGGAGTGGCGCTCGGTCGCAGAACCGCACGGGCGTACCCCTCCGCTTGGAGGACGCCAGGTACGAGGGACAGCGCAAACTCATGGATCACCGTCGCCTGCTGCTCAAGCTCCAGCGCCGCCTCGAAGTAGTCCGCGACCGCCACGTCTTCCTGTGGCAGGAAGCTGGTCAGCACATTCCCCGTGCCTAGTGCCCTGTCCAGCTGTTGCGCGTCCTGCCTCGACGGAATGCGGCGGCCCGCCTCGATGTGGGCGATGTGCGAGCGGGACATGAACGCGAGGTCGGCCAGTTCTTGCTGGGTGAGGCCGGCGGCCTCGCGTTGAGCCTTCAGCCATTCCCCGTAGATGTTGCTCATCGTCAACTCCCTTGTGACAAACGCTCCGTCACGCCCGACCCCCTGGTCAGCCTAGCCCTGCCGGTCTCACGCTGTGAGGGCATCGCTACAGAGTGAAGTTCCGGCGGGGCGGATGAGCCCGGCGGAGCCACACACGCAAGACCCCCGCGACCGAGGCGATCGGTCCGGGGGCGTGGCCTTCAACTAGCCAGGAGTTGACGACGTGTTGCACTGTATCGCCCGGCTGCTCGACCCGCTGCTACGGCTCCTGTGGCCCCCGCCGCCCGCACACCACCACCCGCCCTGCACCGCGCACCGCCTCCCCGTGCCGTGCCCGCCCAGGCCCGCCCACGCTCCCGAGCCGTACTTCCGAGGTGAGGACAGCCCGCTCGTCCGGCCCTACCTCCTCGCCCACGAGCGCCGTCAGGCCGAGGCCCGTCGCCAGTGCGCTCGGCGCCGGGCCCTCTGGCTCGCTGTGCATGGCATCGACATCGGTCCCCGCGTCATCCACGGAAGGGAGGTGATGGCATGATCCGGCATCCTAGGCACGCCGCCCGCCTGCTCCCCTGGACCGGCGCCGATGGCAAGCGCTGCTACCTCATCGGGGACGGCGCAGGCTACGTCTCCCGCGTCGCCGACAACATCGAGAGCGTGCGGCTCGGCATGGCTGCCGACCTCCTCGCCCACACCGAGGACCTGTTGAGCGATTGCTCGGCCACCCCCGAGCAACTTCGCTACGTCGTCGCCGTCCTCGCGGAGTCCCTACGCGACGTGCACCGCATCGCGCGCAGCCGGGGCGCACAGCTGGCGGCGGCCTCCGTTCGCACCGATCACCCCGAGTAGTCGGAACTGTCCGGCGGCCGGAATCCTCGCCTGCCCCTCGCCCATCGCGCAGAATAGACCGCCTGCACGGTGTGGTGAACGCGCGAGGGGTGTGGGGGCATGGCGGGGATGCAGGTCGAGCGGGACGAGGTGGAGCGGCCGACCGTCGCGCAGCTCACGAAGATGGGCTGGACGCACCTCCCCGGCAAGGACGTCGGCACGCTCGATGTCGGTGCCCCGTTCCTCACTGAACAGCTCGCCGTGGCACTGCGACGTATCAACCTCCGCGCCGACGACGGCCAGCCGTGGATGGACGAGACCGACATCAGGCGGTCCATCTCCGAGTTGGCCGCTGTCTCCCTCGGCCATGGTGTGGACAAGGCCAACTTCGCCGCCACCGACTTTCTCCTCAGCGGTCTGCTGCTCGCCGGCCCGTCCGCCGCACACGGCGGATCATCCGCCACCGTCCAGTACATCGAGTGGCACGAGGAGCGTGCCGACCGCAACAAGTTCACCGTCGTCGACCAGCTTCGCGTACGGAACCGGTCCGGTGACGTGTCGATCCTCGACATCGTCCTCTTCGTGAACGGCATTCCGCTCGTCGCCGTCGAGTGCAAGAGCCCGGACCTCGCCGACCCGATCCGCAGTGCTGTCCTCGATCTGCGGCACTATGCCGGATCTCCCCTCTCCGAAGACGAGCGCGAAGGTGGCAGTCTGCCGCTGCCCGCCGGGGTTCCGGAACTCTTCCGTACCGTGCAGCTGCTCGTGGCCGCGACGGCGGAGACTGCCTATCTCGGCACGATCACTTCCACTCCGGCACACTTCCACCCCTGGCGGAGCGTCGAGCCGGAGGACCGGGCGGTACTCGCCGCCGAAGTCCCGGGCAGTGGTGGCAAGCTCAACGAGCGCCACAAGCTGGTGGGTGTCGTTCTGCGTCCGGAGGCGCTGCTCCGGATCGTCCGGCACTACATCATCCCGCTCCCTGTCGCGAACGAGTCGGGCGGCATCCGCACGGTCAAGGCAGTCGCGCGGCACCAGCAGTACCGGGCCGCCGAGAAGGCGGTCCGCAAGCTGCTCACCGGAAAGGTGCGCGGCGGTCAGGTCCTCGATGACGAGCGAGGGGGTGTCATCTGGCACACCCAGGGCTCCGGCAAGAGCCTGACCATGACGTTCCTCGTACGCCGGATGCATCTGCACCACCGGCTGAGCGAGTTCACGGTGGTCGTGGTCACGGACCGGACCCAGTTGCAGGAACAGCTCGCCAGCACCCTGAGGCTGAGCGAGTCCGAGGTGGAGACGGCCAGGACCGCGACCCAGGTGGAAGGGCTGCTGCGGGACGGCGGTCGGCGGGTCGTGTTCGCGATGATCCAGAAGTACGGGGCCGGCGGGTTCACCTTCGTCGCCGAAGCGGACGGCGACGGCGACGACCGGGACCTTGCCGCCGAGTACGACGACGCGGAGAAGGCCCGGCGGGAGCGGCGCGCCGCGAAACTGCCGCCAGTGCCGAACTTCCCCGAGTGCAACACCTCTCCCGACATCCTCGTCCTCGTCGACGAGGCTCACCGGTCCCACACGAGCCTGCTGCACGCGGCCCTGCGCAAGGCGATTCCCAACGCGGCGAAGATCGGTTTCACCGGCACGCCCATCATGACCGGCAAGGCCGAGGACACGCGCCGGATCTTCAGCGGCGGTCCTGACCGGGGGTTCCTCGACGAGTACCGTATGGCGGACGCCGAGCACGACGGCGTGGTCGTCCGTATCCGCTACGAGGGACGCACCGGTGAGGGGACGGTTCACGACCGCGAGGGCCTGGACCGGCGCTTCGAGGACCTCATCCGCGACCGCACTGACGAAGAGCGGCGTGAGTTGCTCGACCGGTGGCCCACCGAGAGAGACGTCGCCGAGTCGACGCCGATGATCCGCGCCAAGGCCGAGGACATGCTGGAGCACTGGGTGATGACCGTGCTGGCCAGCGGTGGTTTCAAGGCGCAGGTCGCGGCGGTCAGCCGGAAGGCGGCCGTCGAATACCACCACGCTCTGAGGGCGGCTCGGGACGTCCTACTGGCGGAGCTGGCCGCGTTCCGTCCGGAGTCGGTCAGCGGAAGACCGGTCGAGGAGCTGCCCCGGCGGACCCGCTACCTCTTCCAGGCGTATCAGTTCCGTTCGCTGCTGCGGCGTATCGACTTCGTGCCGGTCGTCTCGCCCGGCACGGAGCGCAAGCGGCGTGAGTGGCTGCACTGGACGGATCCAGTGCGGCAGGCCGCGTACATCGAGCGGTTCCACCAGGCTTTCCCGGCTCTGCAGCCGGAGCCCGACTGGGTCATCGCCACGCCGTTCCACTCCCCGGCGAACGGCCCCCAGGTTACGGTGGACACTGGGGGCAACCCATGGTCCCAGGAGGGCACGGAAGGCGGTAAGCCAGCTGCCGAACCCGATCCCGTGCACCCCGAAAGCCCTATCGCCTTCCTGATCGTCAAGTCCATGCTGCTCACGGGTTTCGACGCCCCGCGTGAGCAGGCGCTCTACCTGGACCGGCCGATCCGGGATGCCGAGCTGCTCCAGGCCGTGGCCCGGGTGAATCGCCCCATGCGGGGCAAGGAGATCGGGTATGTCGTCGATTACTACGGGGTCTTCGAGCATCTGAGCGGTGCGCTCGCCGACTACCGGCAGGACGACGTCGACGACACTATGCGCAGCATGTCTGAGGAGATCGACGGCCTGGAACCGGCGGCGGACGCGGCACGCCGGTACCTGCTCGATCAGGCCGGGGTCAGCGACGCCGACCTCGTCGACTTCTCCGCGGTGCGCTCCGCGGCCCTGGCCTTCGACGACGAATCGGTCCGCCTCGGCTTCGATGAGGTGCTGCACGAGTTCCTCGCCACACTGGAGCGCGTGCTGCCGCACGAGCGCGGACTTGACTACGTGGGTGAAGCCCGCCGCTGGGGCCTGCTGCAGAAGCGTATCCGCACCCTCCACCGCGATGCCGCAGGCGGGTCCTTCACTATGCGTATGTACGGGCGCAAGGTGCGCTCGATGATCGCCGAGCATCTGGAAGGTCCGGAGATCGACCAGGTGATCGCGCCCGTATCGCTGGCTTCGCCGCTGTTCGACGAGAAGGTACGGGCCATGCCCGTGCGTGAGGCCGCGGCAGAGATGGGGCACGCGCTGCGCTTCCACTTGGAAGAGCGGGTGAAGCGGGAGGACCCGGAGAAGTACACCCGGCTCTCGGAACGGCTGGAGGAGATCCTGCGAGAGATGCCTGGGCGGTTCGAGGAGCAGATCCAGGAGTTCGGTCCGCTCTTCGAGCAGGTGCGCCGTGAGACCGAGGAGGATCCGAGGCTGGCGGGACTGACGAGGCTGGAGCAGGTGGTCTATCGCCTGCTCGACAAGGACGCGGTGGACAATCCGGATATCGACGCGAGCGAGTCGGATCTGCGGGCCGTGGCCGGAGCGGTGTGCGACACGGCGGCGGAGACCATGGCCAAGGCTTCGTACCAGAGCCAGGACCAGGACATCAGCCTTCTCGCCAGCAAGATCGAGATGGAGCTGGTCAAGGGGCGGATGCGGCCGGTCGGCTCGGACTGGGGGGCGCTTCGTGCGCTGGCGCAAGGACTCGCCGCCCACGCCAACAGCAATCAGGAGTGGTTCCGGGCGAGGCTGAGGGGAGAATAGGCGGGTGACCGCCACCACCGTCGACTCGGCTTCGCCGGTCGCCCTCACTGAGGGCGACCGGCTCGCCGTCGACGGTCTGGCATTCAACGTGCGCGTCAGCCCCCGGCGTAAACGGTTCGCGCTCACGGTGGAGCTTGACGCCGAGGTCACCCTGCACGCGCCTCAGGGGCGCGCAGCCGCCGACGCGGCGGATTTCGTCCGGGCGCACCGGTCCTGGGTCGTGGCCAAACAGGCGCTGCGCGAAAAGACACGACCGCTGAACCCACCCAAGCGATTTGTCGAAGGGGAGGCGTTCCGCTACCTGGGGCGCACATACCGGCTGGCCGTCGATGCCGACCGTCCGGACGACGGCATGGTCCGCCTTGTCGCCGGTCGCCTAGTCCTCAGCGACGTGCAGGCCATGGATCCGTCCCAGGGCCGGTCTGCGCTCGTCGGCTGGTACTGCCGGGTCGGTCGGCAGTGGGCTGAGGGCCGGATCCAGCCGTGGGCGGCGCGTATGGGGGTCGCCGAGCCGATGGTGGACGTATCGGATCTCGGAGGCCGCTGGGGAAGCTACCTGCCCCCGGCAACAGCGGGTGGAGTAGGCCGTATGCGTCTGGGCTGGCCGTTGTTCCAGCTGCCCATGCATCTTGTCGACTATGTGATCGCCCACGAGCTTGCCCATGTGAGTGTGCCCGGGCATGGGGCGGATTTCTGGCGGCTGCTTGGACGGGCTCTGCCTGAGTACGACGAGCGGCGGGCTGAGCTGGACGAACTTGGGCGGCGCATGTGGATGGGCGGCATCGCGTAGCTGAAAATCCGCGAATGAGGCTGGGGGACGCAGAGTGTCGAGAGCAAAACACAGCACAACTTGTCGTCCGTAGTCGAACAGGCTGTGATCCGACGTCGCAGGTGAGCAGTCGTGCGGCCGATGCCTACCGTCACCGGGCGCTGCTGCCGTGCAGCGAAGGGCGGAACCGCCTGCCATGTGTACGACCTGGCCAAAACCGAGGCCCGCGCCCTCGGGAACGTACATGTGCGAATTCCGTAGCGCTACCTACGCTGGGGGCATGAGCAGCGAGCCCACCACGCCCCGCGGACCCATCGATTCCTCCCGCGTCCCCCGCTACGCCGGCCCCGCGACCTTCGCCCGGCTGCCCCGCCTCGACGAGGTCGGCACCGCCGACGTCGCCGTGGTCGGCGTGCCCTTCGACAGCGGGGTCTCCTACCGCCCCGGCGCCCGCTTCGGCGGCAACGCCATCCGCGAGGCCTCCCGGCTGCTTCGCCCGTACAACCCGGCCCAGGACGCCTCGCCCTTCGCGCTGGCCCAGGTCGCCGACGCCGGTGACATCGCGGCCAACCCGTTCAACATCAACGAGGCCGTCGACACGATCGAGGCCGCCGCCGACGACCTCCTCTCCACCGGCGCCCGGCTGATGACGCTCGGCGGCGACCACACCATCGCGCTGCCGCTGCTGCGCTCGGTCGCCAAGAAGCACGGCCCGGTCGCGCTGCTCCACTTCGACGCGCACCTGGACACCTGGGACACCTACTTCGGCGCCGAGTACACCCACGGCACCCCGTTCCGCCGCGCGGTGGAGGAGGGCATCCTCGACACCGAGGCGCTCTCCCACGTCGGCACCCGCGGCCCGCTCTACGGCAAGCAGGACCTGACCGACGACGAGAAGATGGGCTTCGGCATCGTCACCTCGGCCGACGTCTACCGCCGGGGCGCCGACGAGGTCGCCGACCAGCTGCGCCAGCGCATCGGCGACCGCCCGCTCTACATCTCGATCGACATCGACTGCCTCGACCCGGCGCACGCCCCCGGCACCGGCACCCCCGAGGCGGGCGGCATGACCTCCCGCGAGCTCCTGGAGATCCTGCGGGGCCTCGCCTCCTGCAACCTGGTCTCGGCCGACGTCGTCGAGGTCGCCCCGGCGTACGACCACGCCGAGATCACCTCGGTGGCCGCCTCCCACACCGCGTACGAGCTCACGACGATCATGTCCCGGCAGATCGCGGCGGCCCGCGCCACCGGCGCGTAGCGACCCCGGCCGAGGACGGGCGGCCGTACGTCGGCCGCCCGTCCTCGGCCCCCGGCTCCACCGAGAGGACGTGCAGTGACCCACGACCACCACGACCTGGTCCTGCGGCCCACGCCGCGTCAGGTGGAGGCTGCCCTGAGCCCACCCCCCGGCCGCATCGGCGGCGACCTCGTCGTCGAGACCCTGCGGGGTCTCGGCGCGACCACCGTCTTCGGGCTGCCCGGCCAGCACGCCCTCGGGATGTTCGACGCGCTGCGCCGCTCGTCGATGACGTACGTCGGTCTGCGCGTCGAGAACAACGCAGCCTTCGCCGCCGACGCGTACGGCCGGGTCACCGGCGAGGCGGCCCCGCTGCTGCTGTCCACCGGCCCCGGCGCCCTCATGTCGCTGGCCGCGCTCCAGGAGGCGGCCGCCGCGAGCGCCCCCGTGCTCGCCATCGCCAGCCAGGTGCCCACGGCCGGACTCGGCGGCGGCCGCCACGGCTATCTGCACGAACTCCGCGACCAGCAGGGCTCGTTCCGGGACGTCGTGAAGTCCGTGCACACGGTCCGCACCCAGTCCCAGATCCCGTCGGCGATCGCGGCGGCCTGGGAGTCGGCGCTGACCGCCCCGCACGGCCCGGTCTGGGTGGAGATCCCGCAGGACGTGCTGCTCGCCGAGACCCCGCTGCCGGTCGTCACGGCCGTGGACGCGACCCCGCGCGAGCTGGTGCCGCGCCCCGAACTGACCGCTGTGGCCGCCGAGTTGCTGACGAACGCGGCCCGCCCGGCGATCATCGCGGGCGGCGGTGTCGTACGCTCCGACGCCTCCGGAAAGCTCCGCGCGCTCGCCGAGAAGCTGGACGCGCCGGTCGTGACCACCTTCGGCGGCAAGGGCTCCTTCCCCTGGGAGCATCCGCTCTCGCTCCAGTCCTGGATGGAGGACCGGCACACCACGGACTTCCTGGAGGACGCCGACGTCCTGCTCGTCGTCGGCTCGGGCCTGGGCGAACTCTCCTCGAACTACCACACGTTCAGGCCGCGCGGCCGGGTGATCCAGATCGAGGCGGACCTCGGCAAGCTGGAGTCCAACCACCCGGCGCTCGGCATCCACGCGGACGCCCGTATCGCGCTCTCGGCGCTCCTGGAGACCGTGGGCGAGCGCACCGACCCGGCGGCGGCCGCGGCCGTGCGGACCGTCCTCACCAAGGTGCGCGAGCGCATCGCGGGGCAGGACCTGGAGGCCGAGCAGCGGATCCTGGCGCAGGTGCGCGCGGCCCTGCCCGACGACGCGCCCAGCTTCTGGGACATGACGATCCTGGCGTACTGGGCCTGGTCCGCCTGGCCGGGCGCGCTGCACTCGGCGCAGGGCGCGGGCGGCCTCGGCTACGGCTTCCCGGCGGCGATCGGGGCCGCCGCCGCCGACCCGACGCGGCCGGTGCTCGCGGTCTCCGGCGACGGCGGCGCGATGTACTCGATCGCCGAGCTCGCCACCGCGAAGCAGTACGACCTGCCGGTGACCTGGCTGATCGTCGACGACGGCGGCTACGGCATCCTGCGCGAGTACATGACGGACGCGTTCGGCGAGGCCACCGCGACCGAGCTGGCCCGCCCCGACTTCGTCGCGCTCGCCCGGTCCTTCGGCGTCGCGGCGGTCCGTACGAGCGCGGAGTCGCTCCAGGAGGACCTGGGCAAGGCGCTGGCGGCCCCCGGGCCCTCGGTGGTCGTCCTGCCCGCCGTACTGAGGATGTTCGCTCCGACGCATCTGTAATGCCGGAATCCGACCGGTCTATGTCTTCCTGTGACACATCTGTGACAGATTTCAACGTCTTCGGCGGGCAACCTTCCCGTCCTCGAACAGTCATCTCAGGCGGGCGCACCACAAAGGTGCGCCCGCCTCATGACTTTCAGGGGACGGGGACGCTTTGCCCAGACAATTCCGTACATCCCAAATATCCCGCCGCGCGCGCCGCGGCGGGATCTCCTTGGCCGTCGCCGCGGGCGTGCTCGCGCCGATCGCCGCGGGTGCCGCGCCGGCCGCCGCCGCGACCTCGGTGACCTGCACCTCCGCCAAGGCCGGTCTCGCGGCCAAGCTGTCCAGCGACATCACCTCGGCGCTCAAGGGCCGCTCGTCGCTGACGGCCCTGGCCCTGTACGACCGCTCGACCGGCACCAAGTGCGAGCTGCGGGCGACCGACACCTTCGACTCCGCGAGCGTGGTCAAGGCCACCGTGCTCGCGACGCTGCTGTGGGACGCGGGCAGGCAGCACCGCTCGCTCACCTCGAACGAGCGCGCCCTGGCCACCGCGATGATCACCGCGTCGGACAACGACTCCACGTCCGCGCTGTGGAAGCAGCTCGGCACCGGCAAGGTGTCCGCGTTCCTCAAGGCCGCCGGGATGACCCAGACGACGCCGGGCTCCGGCGGCTACTGGGGCCTGACCCGGGTCACCGCCCGCGACCAGGCCAAGTTGCTCGCGCTGCTGACCTCCCGCAACTCGGTGCTCAGCGACGACGCCCGCGAGTACGAGCTGGGACTGATGAACCGCGTCCGGTCCGACCAGCGCTGGGGCACGCCCGCGGGTGTCCAGGGCGGTACGACCGTGCACGTCAAGAACGGCTGGCTGCCGCGCGCCACGCACGGCTGGCGGGTGCACAGCATCGGCGCCTTCACGGACGGCGGCCACGACTACGGCCTCGCCGTCCTCACCGAGGACAACGGCACGATGAACCAGGGCATCGACACCATCGAGGCCGTCGCCCGCGCCGTCCACGCGGACCTCGGCCGCCCGGCCGAGGGCGGCAAGCCCTGGCACCCGCCGAAGTGGCAGCGGCCGACAGTGGCGAGTGAGGCCGTCCCGCCGGTGCCCGAGGCACCCGCCGGCCGCGACCTCGTCACGACGGTCCAGGGCCGCTAGCCCGACCCGTACGCCCGCCGGAAGACCCGCCCGGTCCTACGACCAGAGGCGGGTCTTTCGCTGCCGATTGTTGCTACGGGATGAAATCCGCCGGTGACGGCGTTGGAGCCTTCCGGCGGAGCGGACAAACGGGAGGCACCAGTGGCGGCGGCAGAGCAAGGGTGGGCACGACGGCTCACCGGGTACGCCTGGCGGTACCGGCGCGATGTCGTGCTGGCGCTCGGGTCGTCGCTCGGCGGCATGGCGGTGATGGCTCTGGTCCCGCTGGTCACCAAGGTGATCATCGACGATGTGATCGGGGCCCACACCCGGTCCCTGGCGGTCTGGACCGGCCTTCTCATAGCCGCGGCGGTCGTCGTGTACGTACTGACGTACATACGCCGCTACTACGGCGGCCGCCTCGCCCTCGACGTCCAGCACGACCTGCGTACCGACATGTACGCGACGATCACCCGGCTCGACGGGCGGCGCCAGGACGAGCTCTCCACCGGCCAGGTGGTCGGCCGCGCCACCAGCGACCTCCAGCTCATCCAGGGCCTGCTCTTCATGTTGCCGATGACCATCGGCAACATCCTGCTCTTCCTGATCTCCCTGGCCGTGATGGCCTGGCTCTCCCCGCTGCTGACCCTGGTCGCACTGGCCGTGGCGCCCGCGCTGTGGTTCATCGCCCGGCTCAGCCGCACCCGGCTCTTCCCCGCCACCTGGTACGCCCAGGGCCAGGCGGCCGCCGTGGCGGGCGTCGTCGACGGCGCCGTCTCGGGCGTCCGCGTGGTCAAGGGCTTCGGCCAGGAGGACCAGGAGACCGGCAAGCTCCGCGAGGTGGGCCGCAAGCTCTTCGCGGGCCGGCTGCGCACCATCAAGCTGAACTCCCGCTACACCCCGGCCCTCCAGGCCGTCCCCGCGCTCGGCCAGGTCGCCATGCTGGCGCTGGGCGGCTGGCTCGCCACCCGGGGCGAGATCACCCTCGGCACGTTCGTGGCGTTCTCCACCTATCTGGCGCAGCTCGTCGGGCCGGTGCGGATGCTGGCCATGGTGCTCACCGTGGGCCAGCAGGCCCGGGCCGGCGTCGAGCGCGTCCTGGAGCTGATCGACACCGAGCCGTCCATCGCCGACGGCACCAAGGAGCTGCCGGCCGACGCCCCGGCCACCGTCGAGTTCGACGACGTGCGCTTCGGGTACGAGGACGGGCGCCCGGTCCTGGACGGCTTCTCCCTGGAGATCCACCCCGGCGAGACCGTCGCCGTCGTCGGCGCCTCCGGCTCCGGCAAGTCCACCGTCTCGCTGCTGCTGCCGCGCTTCTACGACGTCACCCACGGGGCCGTCCTGGTCGGCGGCCACGACGTGCGTGAGCTGACCCTGGCCTCGCTGCGCGCCGCCATCGGCCTGGTGCCGGAGGACAGCTTCCTCTTCTCCGACACCGTGCGCGCCAACATCGCGTACGGGAAGCCGGACGCCACCCAGGAGGAGATCGAGGCCGCCGCGCGCGCCGCACAGGCGGACCACTTCATCTCCGAGCTGCCGGGCGGCTACGACACCACGGTCGGCGAGCACGGCCTGACCCTCTCCGGCGGCCAGCGCCAGCGCGTCGCCCTGGCCCGCGCCATCCTCACCGACCCTCGCCTGCTGGTCCTGGACGACGCCACCTCGGCCGTGGACGCGCGCGTGGAGCACGAGATCCACGAGGCCCTGAAGTCCGTGATGGCCGGGCGCACCACGCTGCTCATCGCCCACCGCCGCTCCACCCTCAACCTCGCGGACCGCATCGCCGTCCTCGACGAGGGCCGCCTCGCCGCCCTCGGCACCCACGAGGAACTGCAGCGCGACTCGGCGCTCTACCGCCGTCTGCTGACCGACCCCGACGAGCTGGGCGCGGTCTCGCCCGGCCACATCGCGCCGGCCGAGGCGGTGGAGGACCACACCGTACGGGACGAGCTGGACGCCGAGTTCGACGCCGAGCGGGGCATCACGCCCCCGCTGTGGATACGCGAGGACAAGCCCGTCTCCTCCGCCCCCGGCGGCATGCCTGCGACCCCCGAACTCCTCGCCCAGGTCGAGGCGCTGCCCCCGGCCGACGACACCCCGCACATCGACGAGGCGCGGGCGGTGCAGCCCGAGGAGTCGTACGGGCTGCGCCGACTGCTGCGCGGCTTCGGCCGCCCGCTGGCCGTCAGCCTCGGCCTCGTCGCGGTCGACGCGGGCATGTCCCTGCTGCTGCCGGTCCTGATCCGGCACGGCATCGACCAGGGCGTCAGCAAGATGGCGCTCGGCGCGGTGTGGGCGGCCGCGGGCCTGGCCCTGCTGACCGTGGCGATCCAGTGGGCCGCGCAGTTCGGCGAGACCCGGATGACCGGGCGCACCGGCGAGCGCGTCCTCTACAGCCTCCGGCTGAAGATCTTCGCCCAGCTCCAGCGGCTCGGCCTGGACTACTACGAGCGCGAGCTCACCGGCCGGATCATGACCCGGATGACCACCGACGTCGACGCGCTGGCGACCTTCCTCCAGACCGGCCTGGTCACCGCGTTCGTCTCCGTCGTCACCTTCTTCGGCATCATGCTGGCGCTCCTGGTCATCGACCTCCAGCTGGCGCTCGTGGTCTTCGCGACCCTGCCGCCGCTGATCTTCGGCACGTACTTCTTCCGCAAGCAGAGCGTGAAGGCGTACGAGCTGGCCCGCGAGCGGGTCGCGGGGGTCAACGCCGACCTCCAGGAGTCGGTGAGCGGGCTGCGGATCGTGCAGGCCTTCGGCCGCGAGCGCGACGGCGCCGAGCGGTTCACCGCCCGCAGCGCCGACTACCGCAAGGCCCGTATCCGCGGCCAGTGGCTGATCTCGGTGTACTTCCCGTTCGTCCAGCTCCTGTCGTCGGTCGCGGCGGCCGCGGTGCTGATCATGGGCGCCCACCGGGTCGACGCGGGCACCCTGACGACCGGCGCGCTCGTCGCCTACCTCCTCTACATCGACCTGTTCTTCGCCCCCGTACAGCAGCTCTCGCAGGTCTTCGACGGCTACCAGCAGGCGGCCGTCTCGCTGAAGCGCATCCAGGAACTGCTGCGCGAGCCCACCTCCACGGCGGCGGCCGAGGAGCCGCTGGACGTGCTGTCCCTGCGCGGTGAGATCGCCTTCGAGGACGTCGACTTCGCCTACGGCGACCAGGAGAAGGCGTTGTCGGGCGTGAGCCTGCGGATCCCGGCCGGGCAGACCGTCGCCTTCGTCGGTGAGACGGGAGCCGGCAAGTCGACGCTGGTCAAGCTGGTCGCGCGGTTCTACGACCCGACGGGGGGCCGGGTCACCGCCGACGGCACCGACCTGCGCTCGCTCGACATCACCGCCTACCGGCACCGCCTTGGCGTCGTCCCGCAGGAGGCGTACCTGTTCGCCGGGACGGTCCGGGACGCCATCGCCTACGGGCGGCCCGACGCCACCGACGCCCAGGTCGAGGCGGCGGCCCGCGCGGTCGGCGCGCACGACATGATCGCCACCCTGGACGGCGGCTACCTCCACGAGGTCGCCGAGCGCGGCCGCAACCTCTCCGCCGGACAGCGCCAGCTGATCGCACTGGCCCGCGCCGAGCTCGTCGACCCGGACGTCCTGCTCCTCGACGAGGCCACCGCCGCCCTGGACCTGGCCACCGAGGCCCAGGTCAACCAGGCCACCGACCGGCTCACCGGCCGCCGCACCACCCTGGTCGTCGCCCACCGCCTCACCACGGCCGCCCGCGCGGACCGGGTCGTGGTGATGGACCACGGCCGGGTCGTCGAGGACGGCACCCACGACGAACTCCTCGCCCAGGACGGCCGGTACGCGAGCCTGTGGCGCACCTTCATCGGCGAGGACGAGCCCGCGGCGGTGTGAGCGGCTGAGTACGCGTACGTACGGAAATGAGTACCGGGGACGGTTCGCGCGGCGGGCCGTCCCCGGTTGGATCGGGGGCATGACCACGAACACCGGGTCCCAGCCCGCCCCGACCCCGACGACCTCCCTGCCCCGGCTGCGCTCGGCGGCCGTGCTCTCGGCGGTCGGGCTGATTCCGGCGGTGGTCCTCGCGGTCCTCGTCGTGGCCAGCTCGGACCGGTTCTCCCGGTGTCTGACCTACGGCGACTACTACCCGGACTGCGGCGACCACGGGGTGGGCGGCACCCCGCTCGGCTGGGCCCTCGCCGTCGCCGGTCTCGCCCTGGTCTTCGTACTGGCCGTGCCCGACCGCGCCCGGCGCGTCAAGGAGCTGCGGACGGCGGGCCTGTGCGTCCAGCTCATCGCGGAGCTGACCTTCCTCGGGATGCTGCTCAGCAACGCCTGACGGGACCGCCCCACTTCCGGCGCAACCGCGGGTAGCCTCCGCGCGTCCGTACTCACATACGCTCATGTGACGGAAGGGGGTAAGCGTGTTCGGTAGGGAATTGCGAGGGCTGCGCGGGCGGGCCGGCCCGGGTCTGGCGGTACTCCTGGCGACGGCTGCCCTGACCGTGCTCGGGCCGGGCGCGGGGAGCGCCGACGCGGCGGCCTCGTGCGGCGGTCGGCAGGTCAAGACGGTCCAGTTCGCCACCGGCGAGCTGCGGGTCTACAAGACGCACGGCTACGCGTGCGCGGTCGCGGTCGCCAAGTCGCCCGGCGCCAGACGGCAGATGGCGGTGATCATCCAGGCGCGCGGCGGCGGCCCGGTCTCGGACAGCGGCCGGTTCACCCGGCAGGCGGGCCCGGTCTCGGTGCACGCGATCAACCGCTGTGTACGGGCGACGGGTTCGGTGGCGGGCAGTAGCGGCTCCACGGGCTGGATCCTGTGCTGAGCCGGCCTTGAGCAGAGGATGACAACGCTGCCATAACACCGCGGCCGGACAACCGGGTCTGGTGGTACGGGTGTTGCCCCCGCTAGGTTCACGACGATCGCCTCACGTCGTGACCCCAGGGGAGAGTGCATGCGCAAGACGCTCAGATGGCTTCTTTCACTCGTCGTGCTCATAGGCACGGTGAGTGTGGCGGGAGCCACGGCAGGGGCGGCCACCGCCGCCGAGCCGGACCTCGCCGGGCCGGACATCAAGGACCGCATCCTGGCGATACCCGGGATGAGTCTCATCGAGGAGAAGCCGTACCCCGGCTACCGGTACTTCGTCCTCGGCTTCACCCAGCAGGTGGACCACCACAACCCCGCCGCGGGCACCTTCCAGCAGCGGATCACCCTGCTGCACAAGGACACCGGCCGCCCGACGGTCATGTACACCAGCGGCTACAACGTGTCGACCAACCCGAGCCGCTCCGAGCCGACCCAGATCGTCGACGGCAACCAGGTCTCGGTCGAGTACCGCTACTTCACCCCGTCCCGGCCCGCCCCGGCGGACTGGAACAAGCTGGACATCTGGCAGGCGGCCAGCGACCAGCACAGCATCTTCGAGGCCCTCAAGCCGGTGTACAGCAAGAACTGGCTGACGACCGGCGGCTCGAAGGGCGGGATGACGGCGACGTACTACAAGCGCTTCTATCCCAAGGACATGGACGGCGTGGTGGCGTACGTCGCCCCCAACGACGTGGTCAACGACGAGGACTCGGCGTACGACCGCTTCTTCCGGAACGTCGGCACCAAGGAGTGCCGCGACAAGCTGGAGGCGGTGCAGCGCGAGGCGCTGGTGCGCCGCAAGCCGCTGGAGCTGAAGTACGCGGAGTACGCGAAGGCCAACGGCTACACCTTCACCACGACCGGCTCCCTCGACAGGTCGTACGAGGCGGTCGTGCTCGACTACGTGTGGGCGTTCTGGCAGTACAGCCTGCTCTCGGACTGCGGCACCATCCCGGCGGACGCGCGGCACGCGACCGACCAGGCGATCTGGGACACGGTCGACACGATCTCCGGCTTCTCGTTCTACACGGACCAGGGCCTGGAGCCGTACACGCCGTACTACTACCAGGCGGGCACCCAGCTCGGCTCGCCCACCATCGAGCAGCCCTGGCTCGGCGGTCTGAGCCGCTACGGCTACCAGCCCCCGCGCCACTTCGTCCCGCGCTCCATCCCGATGCGCTTCCACCCGGCGGCGATGCCGCAGGTCGACACCTGGGTCCGGCACCACGCCGACCACATGCTGTACGTGTACGGCCAGAACGACCCGTGGGGCGCCGAGCGCTTCCGCCTCGGCGCGGGGACGCGTGACTCGTACGTGTTCACGGTCGCGGGCGGCAACCACGGCTCGAAGGTGGCGGGCCTGGCGGCCGAGCAGAAGGCGACGGCGACGTCGGCGATCCTGCGCTGGGCGGGCGTGCCCGCGACGACCGCGGCCCAGGCCAAGCCCCTGGCGCGCTACGACGCGGTCCTGGACCGCCGGTCCATCGAGCGCGAGCCGACGCTGCGGCCGTAGGAGCGGGCCCGGTGCCGTCCGCGGGCCGGCGGGGGCTTGTCGGGCAGAGCCCCGCGCCCCTTGAATGCGCCCTTCGGGGCGCCCATTAGGGGCGCGGGGAACTGCGCGAGCAACCAGGGACGGCCCGCAGACGAACGGGGTCCGAGGGCGTAGCCCCCGGGGAATCACAGCCGCCGCGCGCACCCCACCCCGTCCCCGCCCCCCGGCAGCTCCACATACAGCGCCGTCGACGCCGGACAGTCGGGTCGGCGGGGAAACGCCGAAGTCACCTTGAACTCCGGGGGGTTGGCGCCCGAACCGTCGCAGGGGGTTTCCTTCACCTGGTCCGCCCCCGCGTGGTAGACGCAGTCGCCCACCACCGTGAAGGGGCCGCCGCCCATCCCCGGGTCGCCCGGGTGCGGCGCCTCCAGGTTGCGCATACAGGCGTAGCCCGAGGCGCCGTCGCCCCCGATGTACAGCACGAAGTCCGTGTTCAGCGGGCACCCCGCCGCCCCGGCCGTCCGCGCCCCCTCGCTGCGCACGGAGACCTGTGCCACCGCCCGCTCGCTGGTGCACGGCACCTCGCGGAACGCCTGCCCCCGCGCCGCGCAGTCCCCGGGCCCGAGGAACGTGGCGCCGTAGGACGGTACGGGGGCCGAGGCCGGGGGAGCCGCCGGGGCGGCCGGTGTCCTCTGGCAGCCCGTCAGCAGCAGCGTCCCGGCCCAGAGCGCGGCCGAAACGGCCCGAACCAGTCTTGCGGCAACGTACTCGTACATGTCGGACCCCCCGCACCAGCGTGACCGCTCACCGCGAGAACACGCCAGAGGGCCCAAGGGTTATCTCTGGAACGACAGACCGAATCCGATCGGGTACAGAACCCGGGCCGGATCGTCCCCGCGCGGCACCGCCACCGGCAGCCGCCCGGCAGGCTCCGCCCTGCCCGCCAGGACCCGTACCGCCGCCCGCAGTTCCACGTCCGTCCAGGAGTAGGTGGCGAGCGAGGCCGTGTACCCGCTGAGGTGGGCGATGTCGTACGGGTTGCGGATCGCGAGGTGCGCCACCGGCACACCGGTGGCGCCGAGCGCCGCCACCAGCCGGGCCTGCGCCCCGCCCGGCCCCGCGTTGTACGTGCCCACCACCACCGCGTCCCTGCCCCGCGCCGCCGCCACCGCCGCGTCGATCTGCGCCTGCGTGGGCAGGGTTCCGGTCGACAGCGCGGTGGCGGTGAAGCCCAGCTCGGTCAGGGCCTTGGCCAGGACGGCCGTCGGCGGCCCGGTCGTCCCGGACGGCGACGCCGGGTCCGCGCCGACGACCAGCACGTTCCGGTGGCGTCGCCGTGACAGCGGGAGCAGCCCGCCCGTGTTGACGAGCAGGGTCGTCGTCCGCCCGGCCACCGCGTCGGCGGCGGCGAGGTGCGGCCGGGTGCCCACCACCCGGTCCACGCCGGGTTCCGACACATACGGATGGCTGAACAGGCCGCGCCGGTCCTTGAGTTCAAGGATCCGCAGGATCGATTCATCGAGCCGGGCCGTGCTGATCTCGCCACGGGTGACCGCCGCCATCACGCCGTTCCACGCCACCGCCAGGTCCGGCGGGTTGAGCAGCTGGTCGGCCCCGGCCTTCAGGGCGAGCACCGGCACCCGGTCGTCGCCGTACTTGTCCCGTACGCCCTGCATACCGAGCGAGTCGGTGACGATCACCCCGCGGTAGCCGAGCTCCTCGCGCAGGATCCCGGTGAGGATCGGGTGCGACAGCGTCGCCGGGTCGTTGGAAGCGTCCAGCGCAGGGAACTGGATGTGGGCCGTCATGATCGAGTCGATCCCGGCGGCGACCGCGGCCCGGAACGGCGGCGCGTCCAGCTCCTCCCACTCCTGACGGCTGTGGGTGATCACCGGGATGCCGGTGTGGCTGTCGACCGTGGTGTCGCCGTGCCCGGGGAAGTGCTTGGCGGTCGCCGCGATCCCCGCTTCCTGGTAGCCGTGCACCTCCGCCGCCACCATCCGGGCGACCGCCGCCGGGTCGGCGCCGAAGGAGCGGACGCCGATGACCGGGTTGGCCGGGTTGACGTTCACATCGGCGTCGGGGGAGTAGTTCTGCCGGATCCCCAGCGCACGCAGCTCGGCCCCGGCGACCCGCCCGACCGTACGGGCGTCGCGCGCCGATCTCCCGGCGCCGAGCGCCATCGCGCCCGGGAAGAGGGTGGCGGGGTAGCCGACCCGGCACACGATGCCGTGCTCCTGGTCGGTGGCGATGAGCAGCGGTACGGGTGTGGGCTGGGACAGGCCCGCCCGCTGGATGCCGTTGGAGAGGCCGGCGATCTGGTGCGGGTCGCGGGTGTTGTGCGCCCAGCTGAAGTAGATGATGCCGCCGACGTGGTACTTGGCGATGAGCTCGGCGGCGCTGCGCACGCCCATCTCGCTCATGTTGGCGTCGATGTCGGCCTGGTCGGGCGCGGTCGCGGAGTGTCCGTACACCCGCATCACGAAGAGCTGGCCGACCTTCTCCGCCAGGGACATCCGGGAGACGATCCGGCGCAGGCGGTCGTTCGGGGCGCGCCGCGCCTCGGCGTACGCGGGGAGCACGGGTCCGACGGCGGCCGCGGCGGCGCTCGCGGCGGCGGTGGCGAGGAGGGTGCGTCTGGAGGTGCGGTGCGACACGGGCACTCCATCCCTAGGTCTGGAAGAAACTTCCAAACCGAACGGATAACCGGAAAGTTATTACCGGTCAAGGGGGCGCGCACCGCCGGACCCGGAAAAAAGGGGGCGGCCGCCACCGGCGCAGTCGGAGGGGGGCGCACCGGTGGCGGCTGCGCTGCCGGCCGCAGGCGGTTGGAGAGGGGAGTCGGCCGTACGCAGCCAGCAGCGAGGACCGACACCGCTCTGCGGAGACTCACCGGCAGTACGGCACTTGGACGGGGCCCGTCACCGCGGGGTTCCCGGCCATGGCCCGTTCCGGGAAGAAGGTAGGGAACCGGGCGCGCGGGGTGGAGGGTTCGAGTGGGTCAGGGGTGGACGGGAGGCGAAGTTCCCGGTGGGCGGGGAGGCGCCGGTGCCGCTGTCCCCGTGAGCAGTGCGGCCAGCCGTTCCCGACCGGCCGTGAGCAGGCCCGGCAGCTGCGCCGCGTCCGGGTACCAGCGCTTCTCGTACTCCCAGCACAGCCAGCCGTCGGGGCCGAGCGGCGCCAGGCAGTCCGCCAGCGGCAGCACCCCGGCGCCGAGCGGCAGCGGGGTGGTGTCGTCGGCCGAGGCGATGTCCTTGACCTGGACGTATCCCAGATGCGGGGCGAGCGCCGCGTACGACTCGGCCGGGCTCTCGCCGCCGAGCCAGGTGTGCAGCACGTCCCACAGCGCGCCGGCCTCGGCCGCGCCGACCCGGTCCAGGACGCGGGCGACGGCCGCGCCCGTGCGGTGGGAGTCATGTGTTTCGAGCAGGACGCGCACCCCCCGGTCGGCGGCGAGCGCGGCCACCGACCGCAGCCGCCGCACGGCCACGCCGTCGTCCTCGGGGCCGCCCCGGCCGCCGGGGAAGACGCGTACGTACGAGGCGCCGAGGTCGTACGCGAGGTCCACCAGCGCGTCCAGCCGCTCGGCGTCGTCGGGGTCGGCCACGCGCGCGTACCCGGCGACGGTGAGCACGCGGACGCCGTGCGCCGCGAACTCCGCGGCCACGTCCGCCCGTTGGCGGGCGCCGATGCCGGAGTGCACCGGCTCCTCCGGGTGGGCGCGGAGCTCGACGCCGTGGTAGCCGTGCGCGACGGCGAGGCGGACGACGTCGGCGACGGGGAGGCCGGGCACCCCGAGGGTGGAGAACGCGTACCGCACGCCGCTCACCGGTCCACCAGGCCCAGGGCCCGTTCCGAGTTCCCCGCCTGCGCCCCGACGCCCGGCACGCCCCCTCGGCGCACGGCGTCGCAGGACAGGTGGCTCCACCACATGACCTGCGACGCCGCACGCCGAGCGCAAGCGCCGAACGCCGCTGCGCCCGCGCTGCGCGCGGACGACGGGGCACTCGGAACAGCAGGCCCTGGCCGCCAGTTCTGGCCGACCAGGTCGGCGCCGTAGGAGCGGTGGGGCTTCTCGGCCACGAGGGTGAAGCCGTGGCGCAGACAGAGCGCGCGGGCGGCCGCGAGCACGTCGTTGGTCCACAGCGCCAGCTGGCGGTAGCCCGCTTCGCGGGCGAAGGCGACGATCTCCGCCACCAGCCGGTCCCCGAGGCCGCGGCCTCGGGGACCGGGCTCCACGAGGAGCAGGCGCAGCCGCGCGGTGGCCGGGGCGTCGTCGCGTACGCACCTCACGCACCCGGCGCGGCGCCCGTCCAGCCCCTCGATCCGGACGCGCTCCGGACGCGGGTCGTGCTCCGGGGCGAAGGCCGCGACGATCCCGGCGACCAGACCCTCGAAGGCGGTGTTCCACCCGTACTCGGCGGCGTACAGCGCGCCGTGCCGCTCCACGATCCGGCCCAGGCCCCCCGGGCGGGGGTCCCGCAGGACGGGCCCGGGGCGCGGTGAGGCGGAGGGTGTGTCGGCCACGGGGCCAGTATGCCGGGCGGACGTCACCGTACGGGGGACCCGGAGGTTTCCACCGAGCCGTCCGGCGAAGCCGAGCCGCCCCGCGAAGCCGAGCCGCCCCGCGAAACCGAGCCGCCTCGGACCACCGCCCCGAACCGCTCCACGGTCTCCCGGAGCACCTCCACTCCCTCCCGCCCCCACAGCCCCTCGTTGAACAGCTCGACCTCCACGGGGCCCGGGTAGCCCGCCGCGCCCACCCGCTCGTACCACCCCCACAGGTCGATCACGCCGTCCCCGAGCTGGCCGCGCCCGGTCAGGACGCCGGCGGGCAACGGCGTGATCCAGTCCGCCAGTTGGAAGGAGTGGATGCGTCCGCCCGCCCCGGCGCGGGCCACGGCGGCCGGGGCCAGGTCGTCCCACCAGACGTGGTAGGTGTCGACGACGACCCCCACCTCCTCGGCCGGGAACCGCTCGGCGAGCTCCAGGGCCTGGCCGAGGGTGGACACGACACAGCGGTCCGAGGCGTACATCGGGTGCAGCGGCTCGATCGCCAGGCGTACGCCCTGGGCGCGCGCGTACGGCCCGAGTTCGGCCAGGGCGTCGGCGACCCGCTCCCGCGCCCCGGCCAGGTCCCGGCTGCCCTCGGGCAGTCCGCCCGAGACGAGCACCAGCGTGTCCGTGCCCAGGGCCGCCGCCTCGTCGATCGCCGCCCGGTTGTCGTCGAGCGCACGTACGCGCGCGTGGGGCTCGCTCGCCGTGAAGAAGCCGCCCCGGCACAGCGTGGTGACGCCCAGCCCGGCGTCCCGGACGAGCCGCGCGGCCGCCTCGACGCCGTAGGCCCGGACGGGCTCGCGCCACAGCCCGACGCCCGGCACGCCCGACTCCACGCAGGCGCCGACGAGTTCGGGCAGCGAGAGCTGCTTCACGGTCATCTGGTTGATGCTGAGACGGGAGAGGTCCATGGGATCGAGGGGGCTCATGAGGTGACTCCGTAGACCGTGAGCAGGGTGCGCATACGGGACTCGGCCGCCTCCGGGTCCGGGAACAGGCCCAGACCGTCGGCCAGTTCGTACGCCCGCGCCAGATGCGGCAGCGAGCGGGCCGACTGGAGGCCGCCGACCATCGTGAAGTGGTCCTGGTGGCCCGCCAGCCAGGCGAGCAGGACCACGCCCGTCTTGTAGAAGCGGGTCGGCGCCCCGAAGAGGTGGCGGGCGAGCTCGACGGTCGGGTCCAGACGCTTGCGGAAGCCAGCGGGATCGCCCGCGTCCAGCGCCCGCACCGCGTCCGCGGCCATCGGGCCCAGCGGGTCGAAGATCCCCAACAGGGCGTGGCTGAAGCCCTGTTCGTCGCCCTCGATCAGCTCGGGGTAGTGGAAGTCGTTGCCCGTGTAGCACTTCACGCCGTCCGGCAGGCGCCGTCTGAGCTCCACCTCCCGGCGGGCGTCGAGCAGCGACACCTTGACGCCGTCGACCTTCTCCGCGTGGGCGGCGACGATCCCCAGGAACGCCTCCGTGGCCGTGTCCAGGTCCGGTGAGCCCCAGTACCCGGCGAGCGCAGGGTCGAACATCGGGCCGAGCCAGTGCAGGATCACCGGCCGGGCGGTCTGCTCCAGCAGCCGCCCGTACACCGCCGGATAGTCCTCCGGGCCGCGCGCCACCGCCGCCAGCGCCCGCGACGCCATCAGGATCGCCTGGGCGCCGACGCCTTCGATCAGGGCGAGCTGCTCCTCGTACGCGGCCGTCACCTCGGCGAGTGAGGCGTTCGGGGAGTCCGGGGCGGCCGGGGTCAGCTGGTCGGTGCCCGCCCCGCACGCGATCCGCCCGCCGACCGCCCGCGCCTCGGCGGCCGAGCGCCGGATCAGCTCGGCGGCCCCGGCCCAGTCCAGGCCCATCCCGCGCTGCGCGGTGTCCATCGCCTCCGCGACGCCGAGTCCGTGCGCCCACAGATGGCGGCGGAAGGCGAGCGTGGTCTCCCAGTCGACGGCCGCCGGTCCTCCGGGCGCGGTGTCGGCGTACGGGTCGGCGACGACGTGCGCCGCCGAGAAGACCGTACGGGAGACGGGCGGGCCGCCCGGGGCGACGACGGCCGGGTCGGGGCGCGGCTCGTACCGTACGAGCGCCCCGCCCGCGCGCGGCAGCAGCAGGCTCACAGCGCGATCTCCGGCACCTCGATACGACGGCCCTCGGCCGAGGACCGCAGCCCCAGCTCGGCCAGCTGCACTCCGCGCGCGCCCGCCAACAGGTCCCAGCGGTAGGGGGTGTTGAGGGCCACATGGCGCAGGAAGAGCTCCCACTGGGCCTTGAAGCCGTTGTCGAACCCGGTGCCGGGCCCGGTGTTGTCCGGCACCTCCTGCCACTGCCCGCGGAACGACTCGGTCGCGGGCAGGTCCGGGTTCCACACCGGCTTGGGGGTCGCGGCGCGGTGCTGGGCGCGGCAGGTGCGCAGGCCCGCCACCGCCGAGCCCTCGGTGCCGTCCACCTGGAACTCGACCAGCTCGTCCCGGTGCACGCGGACCGCCCAGGACGAGTTGATCTGGGCGACCGCGCCGCCCTCCAGCTGGAAGATCCCGTACGCGGCGTCGTCGGCGGTCGCGTCGTACGGCTTGCCCCCCTCGTCCCAGCGCTGCGGAACGTGCGTGGTCGCCAGCGCCTGTACGGAGGTCACGCGGCCGAAGAGCTCGTGCAGCACGTACTCCCAGTGCGGGAACATGTCGACGACGATGCCGCCGCCGTCCTGGGCGCGGTAGTTCCACGACGGGCGCTGGGCGCTCTGCCAGTCGCCCTCGAAGACCCAGTAGCCGAACTCGCCCCGCACCGACAGGATCCGGCCGAAGAAGCCGCCGTCGACCAGCCGCTTCAGCTTAAGCAGGCCCGGCAGAAAGAGCTTGTCCTGGACGACGCCGTGCTTGATCCCGGCGTCCCGGGCGAGCCGGGCGAGCTCCAGGGCGCCGGACAGGCCGGTCGAGGTGGGCTTCTCGGTGTAGACGTGCTTGCCCGCGGCGATCGCCCTGGTGAGGGACTCCTGGCGGGCGGAGGTGACCTGGGCGTCGAAGTAGATCTCCACGGTGTCGTCGGCGAGCACGGCGTCCAGGTCGGTGGACCAGTGGGCGAGCCCGTGCCGCTCGGCGATGGCCCGCAGCGCGGGCTCGCGGCGGCCCACCAGGACGGGCTCGGGCCACAGGGCCGTGCCGTCGCCGAGGTCCAGGCCGCCGTGGTCGCGCAGGGCGAGCAGGGAGCGTACGAGGTGCTGGCGGTAGCCCATGCGGCCGGTGACGCCGTTCATGGCGATCCGCACGGTCCGGCGTACAGGTGTGGGTGTCATCTGAAGCCCCTTCAATCCCCTCAGCCCCTTCCGTACCGGCTGGCGGGGCGCGGTGATCCAGCGGTGATCTACTGGTAACAGCTGTAGCAAGCGCTTTCTATCGAGGGGGACGCTAGCCTGCGCACAGCGCCGCCGACAAGAGGCGCGCGGCGGACCACCCCAAGTGCCCAAGAGACTGGCCCGGAGGCAGAGATGACAGCGACCCTCGCGGATGTGGCGGCGCGCGCCCGGGTGTCCCCGGCGACCGTCTCGCGGGTGCTCAACGGCAACTATCCGGTCGCCGCGGCCACCCGCGAGCGCGTCCTGCGGGCCGTCGACGAACTGGACTACGTCCTGAACGGGCCCGCGAGTTCGCTCGCCGCCGCCACCTCCGACCTGGTCGGCATACTCGTCAACGACATCGCCGACCCCTTCTTCGGCATCATGGCGGGCGCGGCCCAGTCGGAGATCGGCGGCGGCCCCGGGGCCCGCGAGAAGCTGGCCGTGGTCTGCAACACGGGGGGCTCGCCGGAGCGCGAACTCACCTACCTCACCCTGCTCCAGCGCCAGCGCGCGGCGGCGGTCATCCTCACCGGCGGCGCCCTGGAGGACCCCGGCCACGCGGCGGCGGTCGCGGCGAAGCTGGGGCGGCTGGCGGAGGCGGGGGCACGGATCGTGCTGTGCGGGCGGCCGCCGCTGGCGCTTTCCGGGCCCGCCACCGGGGCGGGGGCGCGGGTCGGCGCCCGGTCCGCCGGGCCCGTCGCGGCGACGCTCACCTTCGACAACCGGGGTGGCAGCCGCCGGCTGACGGAGCATCTGCTCGCGCTCGGCCACCGCCGCATCGGCTATGTCGCGGGCCCCGAGGAGCGCACCACGACCCGGCACCGCGTCGAGGGCCACCTGGCCGCGCTCGCGGACGCGCGCGTGGCGCCCGGCCCGCTCGTCCACGGCTCGTACGACCGCCGCTCCGGCTATGACGCGACCATCGAACTCCTGCGCCTCGACCCGTCGTTGACGGCCGTCGTGGCCGCCAACGACACGGTCGCGCTCGGCGCCTGCGCGGCCCTGCGCGACCGCGGTCTGTCCATCCCGGACGACGTCTCGGTGGCGGGCTTCGACGACCTCCCGTTCAGCACGGACGCCGTCCCCGCCCTGACGACGGTACGGCTGCCGCTGTACGAGGCGGGGGCGAGGGCGGGCCGGTTCGCGATGGGCAAGGAGCCGGTGCCGCCGGGCGGGATCGCCACGGTGCACGGCGAGTTGATGGTCCGGGGCTCGACGGGGCGTACGCGCGCGTAGAGGACGTACGGGGGTCTCGGCGGGGTGCAACTCGGTGCCGGATTCCCGCCAGCGAGCGGGGGCGCGGCAGAACAGGATCGGGTGCACGGCCTCCGGTTCGCCCGTCCGGGGCGAGGGCCGCACCCGAGGAGACAACCCCATGGACCTGCAACTTTCCGGCCGCTCCGCACTCGTCACCGGTGCCTCGAAGGGCATCGGCCTGGCGGTGGTGCGCACGCTGCTCGACGAGGGCGCGCGGGTGGTCGCGGTGTCCCGCCGCACCAGCCCGGAGCTGGAGAAGCTGGCCCGCCCCGAGCTCGTCCACGTGGCGGCCGACCTCATGGACCCCGAGGCCCCCGCGCGCGTGGTGGCCCGTACGGTCGAGGAGTTCGGCGCTCTGGACATCCTGGTCAACAACGCGGGCGGCCCGCCGCCGGGCGTGTCTCTGCCGCGCACGTCGTTCCTGGACGCGCCGGACGCGGACTGGGCCGCCATCTTCGAGTTCAACCTGTTCTCGGCGGTACGGGCGGTGCGCGCGGCCCTGCCGCACCTGCTCGCGGGCGGCGGCGCCGTCGTCAACGTCTCGACGGCCCTGGCGCGTCAGCCCGCGGTCGGCAACGCCGAGTACGGCGCGGCGAAGGCGGCCCTGACCAACTTCACGAAGGTCCTGTCGGAGGAGTACGCCCCTCAGGGCGTCCGCTTCAACACGGTGTCGCCGGGTGCGGTGCGGACGGCGTGGTGGACCGAGGAGGGCGGCGCGGCGGACGTCATCGCGGCGATGGCGGGCTCGGACCGCGACACGGTGATGGACACCCTGGCCCCCCAGATGATGAACGTCTCCACGGGCCGCCTGGTCACCCCCGAGGAGATAGCGGACGCGGTGGCCCTGCTGGTGTCCCCGAGGTCGGGCAGCACGACGGGGGCGGACTTCGTGGTGGACGGGGGGTATCTGAAGGGGGTGTGACCCCGTAGGGGTCTGGGGCCCGGGGTGCGGTCCCGGTGGGCTGTTCGGGCCCCTTGCCCGCCGCGCCCCGCTTGCTCAGTACCGCCGGCACCACCGGGACCAGCAGCTCAAGTCCCCGCGTCACCGTCGCGACCGGGAGGCCCGTCTTCTTCGCGACCCGCCGTGGCCACCGGCTTCGTCGCCTTCGCCAGGACCCCGGCCATCAGGCCGCCGCCGACCGCCCCGAGGCCGCCGAGCGTGGCCACGCCCCGCAGGGGCGCGTCCTGTGGCCGTGCGTCCTGCGGGGGCGCCGCCGCCTCCGACGCCACCGCGTCCGGGGGCAGCCCGTCGGCCAGCTCGGAGGCCGCCGACTCCACGACGCGCTGGGCGCCGGCCGGATCCGTACCGAGCCGCTGGGCGAGCTGCTACAGGCCGTCGTCCCCCAGCTCGTTCAGTACATCCTGTTCAAAGCCGGAATCGTCACTCATGGGCGAAACGCTAAGATCGATCCCCTTTGTCGGCACGTCGAGATTCCGGAAAAATTACTGCCCGCAGTTGTACAACCCTTGTGGCGTGACGGGCGTCTTACTTTGCGTCGGCGTTCCAGGGGAGGGATCCGGGGGGATCCGAGGGAATGCCGATTGGGGAGGGACAGGGGAGGGAATCGAGGGGCCCGGTCATACGGACCGGGCCCCCTTGAATTCCGGCGCCCCTCCAACAGCCGTCCCCCACGGGAAAGTTATCCACAGGCGCCCCGCGGTGTCCGAGCCCACCGGTAGCGTCGGATCATGTCCAATCTCGCGGTGGTCGAAGGGGTCCTGGAGCGGATCACGTACGCCAACGAGGAGAACGGCTACACGGTCGCCCGGGTCGACACCGGGCGCGGCGGTAGCGATCTCCTCACGGTGGTCGGCTCGCTGCTCGGCGCGCAGCCGGGCGAATCGCTGCGGATGGAGGGCCGCTGGGGCTCGCATCCGCAGTACGGCAAGCAGTTCACGGTGGAGAACTACACGACCGTGCTGCCCGCCACCATCCAGGGCATCCGGCGCTACCTCGGCTCGGGCCTGATCAAGGGCATCGGCCCCCGCATCGCCGACCGCATCGTGGAGCACTTCGGCACGGACACGCTCGACGTCATCGAGCAGCAGCCCAAGCGCCTCGTGGAGGTGCCCGGCCTCGGCCCCAAGCGCACCAAGCTCATCGGAGCCGCCTGGGAGGAGCAGAAGGCCATCAAGGAAGTGATGGTCTTCCTCCAGGGGGTCGGCGTCTCCACCTCCATCGCCGTGCGCATCTACAAGAAGTACGAGGACGCCTCGATCTCCGTGGTGAAGAACCAGCCCTACCGCCTGGCCGCCGACGTCTGGGGCATCGGCTTCCTCACCGCCGACCGCATCGCCCAGGCCGTCGGAATCCCGCACGACAGCCCGGAGCGCGTCAAAGCGGGCTTGCAGTACGCGCTGTCCCAGTCCACCGACCAGGGCCACTGCTTCCTGCCCGAGGAGCAGCTCATCGCGGACTCGGTGAAGCTCCTCCAGGTCGACACGGGCCTGGTGATCGACTGCCTGGCCGAGCTGGTCGCCGAGGAGGGTGTCGTCCGCGAGCCGGTCCCGGGCCCGGTGGGCGGGGCCGAGCGGGTCAACGCCGTCTATCTGGTCCCCTTCCACCGCGCCGAGCTCTCCCTCGCCGCCCAGGTCGTCCGGCTGCTGCGCACCGGCGAGGACCGGATGCCGGGCTTCCAGGACGTGGACTGGGACCGGGCCCTGTCCTGGCTCGCCGCGCGCACCGGCGCCGAGCTCGCCCCCGAGCAGCAGGAAGCCGTGCGGCTCGCCCTGACCAGCAAGGTCGCGGTGCTCACCGGCGGCCCCGGCTGCGGCAAGTCCTTCACCGTGCGCTCCGTCGTCGAGCTCGCCCGGGCCAAGCAGGCCAAGGTGGTGCTCGCCGCGCCCACCGGCCGCGCCGCCAAGCGGCTCGCCGAGCTCACCGGCGCCGACGCGTCGACGGTGCACCGCCTGCTGGAGCTGAGACCGGGCGGCGACGCGGCGTACGACAAGGACCGCCCGCTCGACGCCGATCTGGTCGTGGTCGACGAGGCCTCGATGCTCGATCTGCTGCTCGCCAACAAGCTGGTGAAGGCGGTCGCCCCGGGCGCGCACCTGCTGATGGTCGGCGACGTGGACCAACTGCCCTCGGTCGGCGCCGGCGAGGTGCTGCGCGATCTGCTCGCCGAGGGCGGACCGGTGCCGAGGGTGCGCCTCACCAGGATCTTCCGCCAGGCCCAGCAGTCCGGCGTGGTCACCAACGCCCATCGCATCAACTCCGGCGTCCCGCCGCTCACCCAGGGCCTCAGCGACTTCTTCCACTTCGTGGAGGAGGAGACCGAGGACGCCGGGCGGCTCACCGTGGACGTGGCGGCGCGGCGCATCCCCGCCAAGTTCGGCCTCGACCCCCGGCGCGACGTCCAGGTGCTCGCCCCGATGCACCGCGGCCCGGCGGGCGCGGGCAACCTCAACGGCCTCCTCCAGCAGGCCATCACGCCGGCCCGCCCCGATCTGCCGGAGAAGCGGTTCGGCGGCAGGGTGTTCCGGGTGGGCGACAAGGTCACGCAGATCCGGAACAATTACGAGAAGGGAAAGAACGGTGTCTTCAACGGCACCGTCGGTGTGGTGACCGCGCTCGACCTGGACGAACAGCGGCTGACGGTGCTGACGGACGAGGACGAGGAGGTGCCGTACGACTTCGACGAACTGGACGAGCTGGCCCATGCGTACGCGGTGACGATCCACCGCTCGCAGGGCAGTGAATACCCGGCGGTGGTGATCCCGGTCACCACCGGCGCCTGGATGATGCTTCAGCGGAACCTGCTCTACACGGCGGTGACCCGGGCCAGAAAACTCGTCGTACTGGTGGGGTCCCGCAAGGCGATCGGCCAGGCAGTGCGTACGGTTTCCGCAGGCAGACGCTTTACCGCACTCGCTCACCGGCTGTCAGGAGGCGGTTTGGTGTGAAACATCACCTGGGGCTTCCAGAACCGGGGCGAAGGGGGCAGGATGAGCAGGTTGACGGCACTGAGTGCCGCTAATGAGCCCAACGGGCGACCCCGAGTGCACTCTGCTGAGCCAAGTGGGGGATGGTAGAGACAGTCAGGGCACCTCGAAGAAGAGGCACTACGTCGGTGAGGGATGACGTGAGCGAGAACGCTAACAACGCTGTAGTACTGCGGTTCGGCGATGGCGAGTACACCTACCCGGTGATCGACAGCACCGTCGGCGACAAGGGCTTCGACATCGGGAAGCTCCGGGCCCAGACCGGTCTCGTGACCCTGGACAGCGGATACGGCAATACGGCCGCCTATAAATCCGCGGTCACCTACCTCGACGGCGAACAGGGCATCCTGCGCTACCGCGGCTACCCGATCGAGCAGCTGGCGGAGCGCTCGACCTTCCTGGAGGTCGCGTACCTGCTCATCAACGGCGAGCTGCCGACGGTCGACCAGCAGTCGACGTTCAAGAGCGAGATCACCCAGCACACGCTGCTGCACGAGGACGTCAAGCGCTTCTTCGACGGCTTCCCGCGGGACGCCCACCCGATGGCGATGCTCTCCTCGGTCGTCTCCGCGCTGTCCACGTTCTACCAGGACAGCCACAACCCGTTCGACGAGAAGCAGCGTCACCTCTCGACGATCCGCCTGCTCGCCAAGCTTCCGACGATCGCGGCGTACGCGTACAAGAAGTCGATCGGCCACCCGTTCGTCTACCCGCGCAACGACCTCGGCTACGTCGAGAACTTCCTGCGGATGACGTTCTCGGTCCCGGCGCAGGAGTACGAGCTGGACCCGGTCGTCGTCTCGGCGCTCGACAAGCTGCTGATCCTGCACGCGGACCACGAGCAGAACTGCTCGACCTCCACGGTCCGCCTGGTCGGCTCGTCGCAGGCCAATATGTTCGCCTCGATCTCGGCGGGCATCTCGGCGCTGTGGGGCCCCCTGCACGGTGGCGCCAACCAGTCGGTCCTGGAGATGCTGGAAGGCATCCAGGCCAACGGCGGCGACGTCGACTCCTTCATCCGCAAGGTGAAGAACAAGGAGGACGGCGTCCGTCTGATGGGCTTCGGCCACCGGGTCTACAAGAGCTTCGACCCGCGCGCGAAGATCATCAAGGCTGCCGCGCACGACGTCCTGTCGGCCCTCGGCAAGTCCGACGAGCTGCTCGACATCGCGCTGAAGCTGGAGGAGCACGCGCTCTCCGACGACTACTTCGTCTCGCGCAACCTGTACCCGAACGTGGACTTCTACACGGGTCTGATCTACCGCGCGATGGGCTTCCCGACCGAGATGTTCACGGTCCTGTTCGCCCTGGGCCGCCTCCCGGGCTGGATCGCCCAGTGGCACGAGATGATCAAGGAGCCGGGTTCCCGCATCGGCCGCCCGCGCCAGATCTACACGGGCGAGGTCCTGCGCGACTTCGTTCCCGTCGAGGCCCGCTGACCCACCCGGTCGTCAGCAACCCTCGGGCTGCTTGCAACCCCCTGGGTTCGGGATGACCTCAACCCCCGGCGAGTGAGCCGAAGGGGCGCGCCTGTGTCGAGAGACCGAACGCGCGGAGGCCCGACGAAGGAGGGCTGAGCACGATCGGGCTCTCGACACAGGCTTTTGCGCCCCGGAGGCGAACGAGCCTCAAAAAAACACAGAAGCGCCCCGCCCACCGATCCCCCCACGGGTCGGCGGCCGGGGCGCTTCCCATTACCCGGTGCGGATTCCCCCCACGGGATCCGGCCGGGAGTCCGGCGGTCTGCCGGGGTACGTACGTAACGGGTGGGCCGCTCAAAGCTCCCGTTGTACGTGCCCCGGCCAACGCGCTGCCTGGAACGTCCCCCAAGACATTCCATGGACGTCCCCCAAGACGTCCTCGGCATCGACCACTTAGACTCCCGAACCGGTCCGATGGTTACCTCATAATCTCTGTGATCTAGCTCTCTTTGTGGAGATCAGGTGAAGGAGCGCAACCGTAGGCTGTTGGTTACCACGAAGACCGAGGAGAACGCCATAGCCGCGCCCGCGATCATAGGGTTCAGCAGGCCCGCCGCGGCGAGCGGAACCGCGGCCACGTTGTAGCCGAAGGCCCAGAACAGGTTGCCCTTGATGGTCGACAGGGTCCGCCGGGAGAGCCGGATCGCGTCGGCCGCGACCCGCAAGTCCCCCCGTACGAGGGTCAGGTCGGACGCCTCTATCGCCGCGTCCGTTCCGGTGCCCATCGCCAGACCCAGATCGGCGGCGGCCAGCGCGGCCGCGTCGTTGACGCCGTCGCCCACCATCGCCACCGAACGGCCCTCGGCCTGGAGCCGCTTGACCACGTCGACCTTCTCCTCGGGCAGCACCTCGGCGTGGACGTCCTCGGCGGCGATCCCGACCCGGGCCGCCACCGACTCGGCCACGGCCCGGTTGTCCCCGGTCAGCAGTACCGGCCGCAGCCCGAGGCCGCGCAGCAGGGACACCGCCTCGGCGCTCGTCTCCTTCACCGCGTCGGCGACGGTCAGGACGCCCCGGGCGGCCCCGTCCCAGGCCACCACGACCGCCGTACGACCGTCTGCCTCGGCCGCCTTCTTGGCGGCCGCGAGCGCGGGGGGCAGTTCGACGCCCCGGCCCACGAAGACCGCGTGCCCCTCCACCACGCCCTCCACCCCGCGTCCGGGCAGGGCGAGGAAGGACTCGGGCACGGGCAGCTCCCCGGCCCGCTCGGCGGCACCCTGGGCGATGGCGCGGGCGATGGGGTGCTCGGAGGAGTGCTCCAGGGCGCCCGCGTACCGGAGCACCTCCTTGTCGTCGGTGCCGTCCGCCGCGTACACGTCGTACAGGGTCATCTGCCCCGTGGTGACCGTGCCCGTCTTGTCGAGGACGACGGTGTCGACGCGGCGGGTGGTCTCCAGGACCTCGGGGCCCTTGATGAGGATGCCGAGCTGGGCGCCGCGGCCGGTGCCGACCATGAGCGCGGTCGGGGTCGCGAGCCCCAGGGCGCACGGGCAGGCGATGATCAGGACCGCGACGGCGGCCGTGAAGGAGGCCATGATGTCGTCGGTGGCGAGCAGCCAGACGACGAGCGTGCCGAGCGCGATGAGCAGCACGACGGGAACGAAGACGCCGGAGATGCGGTCGGCGAGGCGCTGGACCTCGGCCTTGCCGTTCTGCGCGTCCTCCACCAGGCGGGCCATCCGGGCCAGCTGGGTGTCGGCGCCGACCCGGGTCGCCTCGACGACCAGACGGCCGCCCGCGTTGACGGTGGCGCCGGTGACGCCGTCGCCCGCGCTCACGTCGACGGGGACGGACTCGCCGGTCAGCATGGACGTGTCCACGGCGGACGCGCCCTCCACGACCGTCCCGTCGGTCGCGACCGTCTCGCCGGGCCGCACCACGAACCGGTCCCCGACGCGCAACTCGCCGATGGGTACGCGCACTTCACTGCCGCCACGGAGGACGGCGACGTCCTTGGCGCCGAGTTCGAGCAGCGCCCGCAGGGCCGCCCCCGCCTTCCGCTTGGAGCGGGCCTCCAGATAGCGGCCGAGCAGGATGAAGGTGACGACGCCGGCGGCGACTTCCAGGTAGATGGTGGAGGCGCCGTCCGCGCGGCTGACGGTGGCGTCGAACCCGTGGCGCATCGCGGGCATCCCCGCGTCACCGAAGAACAGCGCCCACAGCGACCAGAGGAACGCGGCGAGGGTGCCCACCGAGACGAGGGTGTCCATGGTGGCCGCGCCGTGGCGCAGATTGGTCCAGGCGGCCCTGTGGAAGGGCAGTCCGCCCCAGACGACGACCGGCGCGGCGAGCGTCAGGCTCAGCCACTGCCAGTTGTCGAACTGGAGTGAGGGGACCATGGCGAGCAGCACGACGGGCGCGGCGAGCAGGGCCGAGACCTGGAGCCGCTGCCGCAGGGCGGCCAGCGCCTGCGCCGCCCGGCTCTCGGCGGCGCCCGCCGCGTCGGTGCGGGGTGCGATCGGCTCCCGCCGGTCGGCCTCCGGCGCGGTGGTGGCCCCTATGGTCTCCCGCAGGGGCTCGGCCGCCAGGGGCGCGGGAGGCGGTGGGGGCTCCGGAGGCGCCAGTGACTCGGCGGTGTACCCCATCTTGACGACCGTCGCGACCAGCCCCGCCACCTCGACGCCGTCGCCGAAGGCGACCTTCGCCTTCTCGGTCGCGTAGTTGACCGTCGCCTCGACCCCGTCCAGCCGGTTCAGCTTCTTCTCGATGCGGGCCGCGCACGAGGCGCAGGTCATGCCGCCGATGGTCAGTTCGACCAGGTTGCTTTCCACGTGAGCTCCTGAAAAAGAGACCGGGCCGTACGGCGCGGAAGCGCTCGTCGTACGGCCCGGAAGAGGAAGAACGGGCTTTCAGGCCCGGCCGACCAGCTCGAAGCCGGCCTCGTCGACCGCCGCGCGGACGGCCTCGTCGTCCAGCGGCGCGGCCGAGACGACGGTCACCTCGCCGGTCGCGGCGACGGCCTTCACCGAACCGACGCCGGCGATCTCGCCGATCTCACCCGACACGGCGCCCTCGCAGTGCCCGCAGGTCATGCCGGAGACCCGGTAGACGGTGGTGACGGAGCCGACCTGGACGTCGGCCGGGCCGGCGCTGTGGCAGGAACCGGCGGGCGAGCAGCAGGAGCCGGTCGTGGCGACGGCGGCTTCGGTCTCGGCGGTCATGGAGTTCTCCTCTTCGGGGCGGTACGGATCCATGGTGCACCAGAGGGCCACGGGAAGGCCGGGGCCCGCTGACAGGATCCACGTTATACCCCTAGGGGGTATTAATCCAGTAACCGCTCCACCTCCTCAGTCAGTCGTTCGCCCTGCGGCTCCGGTTCCCCGGGCGGCGCGCGACCCAGGTGCGGATGGTGTCGGCGTACCAGAAGGGCTTGCCGTTCTCGACCGTGTCGGGCGGGGGCAGCAGCCCGTGCTTGCGGTACGAGCGGACCGTGTCCGGCTGTACGCGGATGTGTGCGGCGATCTCCTTGTACGACCAGAGCCGTCGGTCGGTCATGGTGGGCACCTCCCTGCGTGCGCCGCAGCGGCGGTCTGACGGCCGTCGGGGGAGCTGGGCGCGGGCACTTGACGATCACTCAGCCTTTGCCTGTTGAACGACGGACAGTTGAGGCGGGGGTGTGGCTGTCGCGTCCCTGTGACGCAAGACCCGCGTAATGGAGACATGTGTGACGTGATGGGGACGCTTGTGACACGGGGGATGAAGGGGGCGACCGGGGAGGGGCCGGGGCGCGCGGGGGCACGCTCTGGGCGCACATAGCCGCAGGCGCACGCTCCCGACAGCGACAGCGACAGCGGCAGCGGCAGGGCAGCGACAGCGGCCGCTACAGCCCGGCCCCGTCGGCTACGCGTACAGCCCCGGCCGTTCCAGCGCGGGCTCGACCGCCACCCGCTCGCCCGAGCGCTGGGCCCGTACGCCCGCCTCGCAGACCACGGCCGCCATATAGCCGTCCCAGGTGCTCGGGCCCTCGACGCGGCCCTGCCGGGTGGCGTCCACCCACGCCTGCACCTCGCGGTCGTACGCGTCGGCGAAGCGGGCCGTGAAGTCCTGCGGGATCCCGCCGCCCCAGCGCCCGCCGGAGCGGACCACCGGGCCGGTCCCGGCGCCGGTCGAGGCGGCGCCGCGCTCGCAGACGGCCTCGCAGCGCACCTCGTACCCGAAGCCGCAGTTGACGAAGATCTCGACGTCGACGACCGCGCCGCCGGCCGTCTCGAACAGCACGAGCTGCGGGTCGCCCAGGCCTTCCGGGGCGTACGAGGAGGGGCGCGGGCGGAGCACCTGGACGGCGGTGAGCTCCTGGCCGAGCAGCCAGCGGGCCGCGTCGACCTCGTGGACCACGGAGTCGCGGATCAGCATCTCGGTGGTGAAGGACGAGGGGGAGGAGGCGTTGCGGTGGCGGCAGTGCAGGAACAGCGGGCGTCCGAGGCCGCCCTCGTCGAGCAGCGCCTTGAGGCGTACGTACTCCGCGTCGTACCGCCGCATGAACCCCACCTGCACCAGGCGGCGCCCGAGCCGGGTCTCGGCCTCCAGGACCCGCAGGGCTCCGCCCGGGTCCGGGGTGAGCGGCTTCTCGCACAGGACGGGCAGCCCGCGCCGGAACGCCTCCAGGAGCGCGGGCTCGTGGGCCGGGCCCGAGGAGGCGATCAGGACCGCGTCGACGCCCGGCGCGGCCATCGCGGCCACCGGGTCGGTATGGGCGGTGCAGCCGTCGATCGGGCCGGCGACGGCCTTGGCGCGCTCCGCGTCGATGTCGGCGACGGCGGCGACCCGGGCCCCGCCGGTCACGGTGGTGAGGCGGCGGACGTGGTCGGCGCCCATCTTGCCGGTGCCGATCACGGCGATCCCGAGCGGTGCGGAGGTCATGGCTCACGCCCCGCAGGAGCGCAGGAACGCGCGCGTGCGCGTGGCGATCGGCAGCGGCCGGTCCGGATCGCACGGGTACATGTCCTGCTCCACGATCGCGAAGAGGTCGACGTCGAGAGCCTGGGCGGCGGCCAGCACCGGTTCGAGCGCGGGCACCCCGGCGGGCGGTTCGCACATCACGCCCCGGGCCACGGCGGGCCCGAACGGCAGCTCCTCGGCGTGCACCTGGGCCAGGATGTCCGGGTCCACCTGCTTGAGGTGGAGGTAGCCGATCCGCTCCCCGTACGTCTCGATCAGCTTGACGCTGTCGCCGCCGCAGTAGGCGTAGTGCCCGGTGTCCAGACAGAGGCTCACCAGGTCGGGGTCGGTGGCGTCGAGGAAGCGGGCGACGTTCTCCTCGCCGTCGATATGGGTGTCGGCGTGCGGGTGCACGACGATCCGCAGCCCGTACCGTTCGCGCACCTCGCGGGCGAGCCGTTCGGTCTGCCCGGCGAGATCGCGCCACTGCGCGGCGGTGAGCGTCGCGCTCTCCAGGACCTCGCCGGTCTTGTCGTCGCGCCAGAACGCCGGGATGACGACGAGGTGCCCGGCGCCGGTCGCCCGGGTCAGCTCGGCCACGTCCGCGACGTGCTCCCAGGTCGTCTCCCACACCGCCGGGCCGTGGTGCAGCCCGGTGAAGACGGTCCCGGCCGACACGCGCAGGTTCCGGCGCGCGGTCTCGTCGGCGAGGCGCTGCGGGTCGGTGGGGAGATAGCCGTACGGTCCGAGTTCGATCCAGCCGTATCCGGCCCCGGCGACCTCGTCGAGGAAGCGGGACCAGGGGACCTGGCGGGGGTCGTCGGGAAACCAGACGCCCCAGGAGTCGGGGGCCGAGCCGATCCGGATGCGAGTCTTGGCCGTCGTCATGGGAGCCAGCCTTCCGGGGGCGCCGGAACGGTGTCAAGACTACGTCCGAATGTAAGGACAAAAGATTGACAGGGCCGGGCCGGGGCCGCTAGACCTGGATCCGCCGGGCCCTGGGGGTCGCCGATGAAGGGGGCGTGCATGGAGGCGGTTCCGTACGACGTGATCACCATGGGGCGGATCGGGGTGGACCTCTACCCGCTCCAGACCGGCGTGCCGCTCTCCCGGGTGACCTCGTTCGGCAAGTTCCTCGGCGGCTCGCCCTCCAACGTGGCGGTCGCGGCGGCCCGGCTCGGGCGCCACGCGGCCGTGATCACCGGCACCGGCGAGGACCCCTTCGGGGAGTATCTGCGCGCGGAGCTGGGCGGGTTCGGGGTCGACGCGCGCTGGGTGAAGAGCGTGCCGGGCCTGGCGACGCCGATCACCTTCTGCGAGATCTTCCCGCCGGACGACTTCCCGCTGTACTTCTACCGCGAGCCCAAGGCCCCCGACCTGGAGCTGTACGAGGCGGACCTCGACCTGGACGCGATCCGCGCGGCGCGGATCTTCTGGGTCACGGGCACCGGGCTGAGCGTCGAGCCGAGCCGGTCCACCACGCTGGCGGCGCTGGCCGCCCGCGCCCGCAGCGGCACCACGGTCTTCGACCTCGACTGGCGGCCGGCGTTTTGGACGGACACGGCCTGGGGCGATCAGACGGAGGCGCGGGCGTACTACCACGAGGCCCTGCGCCACGCGACCGTCGCCGTCGGCAACCTCGACGAGTGCCAAGTGGCCACCGGGGAGCGGGAGCCGCACGCCGCCGCCCGGGCGCTGCTCGCGCTGGGGGTGGAGCTCGCCGTCGTCAAACAGGGGCCCGACGGGGTGCTCGCCGTCCACCGGGACGGGAGCGCCGCCGAGGTGCCGCCCGTCCCCGTGGAGGTGGTCAACGGGCTCGGCGCCGGGGACGCGTTCGGCGGGGCGCTCTGCCACGGGCTGCTGGCGGGCTGGGACACCGAGCGGCTGATGCGGTACGCCAACGCCGCCGGCGCGATCGTCGCATCCCGGCTCGCCTGCTCCTCCGCCATGCCGTACCCGGCCGAGGTCGAGCGCGTACTGACGGGGGGACAGGCGTGAACATCCGCATCAGCCCCGGCGACCTCGCCCGGGTGCGCACCCGGAACCCCGAGGCCGTCGCCGAAGCCGCCGCCCGGCGTGAACGGCGTCCGCTCGTGCGGGGCGCCGGGCGGCTCCTGATCATCGCGGCCGACCACCCCGCCCGGGGCGCGCTGGGCGTCGGCGACGACGCCTTCGCCATGGCCGACCGTTCCGTACTGCTCGAACGGCTCTGCCTCGCGCTGTCCCGGCCCGGCGTCGACGGGGTGCTCGCCAGCGCGGACATCCTGGAGGACCTGCTGCTGCTCGGGGCCCTGGAGGACAAGGTCGTCATGGGGTCGATGAACCGGGGCGGGCTCGCCGGGGCCGCCTTCGAGCTCGACGACCGCTTCACCGGCCACCGCGCCCAGGACATCGCCCGGCTCGGCTTCGACGCGGGCAAGCTGCTGCTGCGGGTCGACTACGACGACCCCGGGTCGCTCAACACGCTGCACTCGGCGGCCCGCGCCATAGACGAGATGGCGGAGCGTCGACTCCCCGTCTTCGTGGAGCCGTTCATCTGTCACCGGCGCGACGGACGGCTGCGGAACGATCTCAGCGCGGACGCGGTGACGCGCTCGCTCGCCATCGCCTCCGGGCTGGCCGGGACCTCGGCGTACACCTGGCTGAAGGTGCCGGTCACCGAGAACCCGGACGACATGGCCCGGGTGATGGCGACCACCACGCTGCCCGCCGTGCTGCTCGGCGGGGACATCGGCAAGACCGTGGGAGAGCAGGAGGCGGCATACGAGAAGTGGCGCGGCGCGCTGCGACTGCCCACCGTGCAGGGGCTGGTGGCCGGGCGCACCCTGCTCTATCCGGCCGACGGCGACGTGGCGGGCGCGGTCGACACCGCCGCCGGGCTGCTGAGGGGGTAGGGAGGAGGCATGGACGAGCACAAGGACGAGCTGTTCGTACGGGCCGGAACCACCTCCCGCGAGGCGTACGCCCTCGACATCGGCCCCGAGCGGGCCGGCTGGGGCTACTCGGGGCTGCGCGTGCTGGAGCTGGCGCCGGGCGGGACGCACGCCTTCGCCACCGGCGACAGCGAGTGGATCCTGCTGCCCCTCAATGGTGGATGTACGGTACACGTAGAAGGCCGGACCATGGAACTGCTGGGCAGGGAGAGCGTGTTCGCCGGAGTCACCGACTTCGCGTACCTCCCGCGCGACGCCCACGCACAGATCGCCTCCGGCGCGGGAGGCCGGTTCGCCCTGGCAGGAGCGAGATGCGAGCGCCGACTCCCCGCTCGTCACGGCCCCGCGCCGGAGGTGCCCGTCGAACGGCGCGGTTCGGGCGTCAGCGCCCGCGAGGTCCGCAACTTCGCCGCCGCCGACGTCTTCGCGTGCGACCGGCTGATCGCCGTCGAGGTGATCACCCCGGGCGGCAACTGGTCCTCCTACCCGCCCCACAAGCACGACGAGCACGTCCCCGGGCAGGAGTCGGAGCTGGAGGAGATCTACTACTTCGAGTTCGCGGCCCCGCAGGGCTTCGGCTACCAGCGCGTCTCGCCCTCGCGCCCCGGCGGCGCCGACGTGCTCGCCGAGGTCCGCGCCGGTGACGCCGTCCTCGTCCCCGACGGCTGGCACGGCCCCTCCATCGCCGCGCCCGGGCACCCCATGTACTACCTGAACGTGATGGCGGGCCCGGGCGAGGAACGCGCGTGGCAGATCCGCTTCCACCCCGACCATGCGGAGGGCTACCGATGAGCGGTACGACCAGGCGCCTCACCACCGCGCAGGCGCTGCTCGCCTTCCTCTCCCGCCAGTACACGGCCCGCTCCGGCGCCGAGCAGCGTCTGATCACCGCCACCTGGGGCATCTTCGGCCACGGCAACGTCGCCGGGATCGGCCAGGCGTTCCTGGAACCCGGCAGCGACATGCCGTACCACCAGGGCCGCAACGAACAGGCCATGGTGCACGCGGCCGTCGGCTACGCCCGTCAGTCCGGCCGGCTCTCGGCGCACGCGGTGACCACCTCGATCGGCCCGGGCGCCACCAACCTCGTCACGGGCGCGGCCCTGGCCACCGTCAACCATCTGCCGGTCCTGCTGCTGCCCGGCGACGTCTTCGCCTCCCGCCCGGCCGATCCGGTCCTCCAGCAGCTCGAAGTCCCGTACGCGGGCGATGTCTCGGTCAACGACTGTCTGCGTCCGGTCTCGCGCTACTTCGACCGGATCACCCGGCCCGAGGCCCTGATCCCGGCCGCGCTCGCCGCGATGAGCGTGCTCGCGGACCCCGCCAGGACCGGCGCGGTCACGCTGGCGCTGCCGCAGGACGTGCAGGCGGAGGCGTACGACTGGCCCGAGGAGTTCTTCCGGCGGCGGGTGTGGCACGTGCGCGCCCAGGAGCCGGACCCGGTGGAGCTCGACGAGGCGGCCGCACTGCTGCGCGCCGCCCGCCGTCCACTGGTCGTCGCGGGCGGCGGTGTGCACCACGCCCGCGCCGAGGACGCCCTGCGCCGCTTCGCCGAGCGGACCGGCATCCCCGTCGCTTCCACCCAGGCGGGCAAGGGCTCGCTGCCGTACGACCACCCCTGCGACGTCGGCGGCATCGGCCACACCGGCACCGCCACGGCCGACGCGCTCGCCCGCGAGGCCGATGTCGTCCTCGGCGTCGGCACCCGCTGGACCGACTTCACCACCGCCTCCGCGACCCTCTTCCAGAACCCTTCCGTCCGGTTCATCGGGCTCAACGTGAACGGCGCCGACGCCCACAAGCTGGGCGCGCTCCAGCTCGTCGCGGACGCGCGCGCGGGCCTCGACGCGCTCGCGAAGGCCCTCGGCGAGCACTGCGTCGCACCCGCGTACACGACCGCCTACGGCGAGGCGAAGGCGGCCTGGGAGGACCGGGTGACCGCCGCGTACACGCCCGGAGACGAGGACGCCCGCCCCACCCAGGCCCAAGTCCTGGGCGCACTCGACACGTTGGTCAGCGGGGACGACATCCTGATCAACGCGGCGGGCTCGCTCCCCGGCGATCTGCACAAGCTCTGGCGGACCCGCTCGCGCGACCAGTACCACGTCGAGTACGGCTACTCCTGCATGGGATACGAGATCCCGGCGGCGATCGGGGTGGCGCTCGCCGCGCCCGGCCGCCCGGTGTGGGCGCTGGTCGGCGACGGCACGTATCTGATGAATCCCACCGAGATCGTCACGGCGGTGCAGGAGAACCTCCCGATCAAGGTGGTGATCCTGCAGAACCACGGGTACGCCTCGATCGGTGGCCTGTCCGCCTCGGTGGGCGGCGAGCGCTACGGCACCGCGTACCGCTTCAAGGCGCCCGACGGGACCTGTACGGGCGAGCCGCTGCCGGTGGACCTGGCAGCCAACGCGGCCTCCCTGGGGATGGCCGTGCTGCGCCCCAAGACCGTTCGTGACCTGCGCGAAGCCCTCGCGGCCGCACGTGCGGCGGACCGTCCTACATGTGTCTACGTCGAGACCGAAACGGCAGACACTGTGTCGGGCCCGCCCCCGGCACAGGCGTGGTGGGATGTTCCTGTGGCCGAGACCGCGACCCGCTCGTCGGCGGTCGAGGCGCGTGAGGAGTACGACCGGCAAGTCGCAGCCCGACGCCGCCATCTCTGAAGGAGCTATTCGTCATGACGAAGACCGTCAACCACTGGATCGGTGGTAAGCCCGTTGAGAGGGCTGCGGGCGCGTCCGGTACGTACGGCCCGGTCACCGATCCCGCCACCGGGGCCGTGACCACGCAGGTCGCCTTCGCCGACGTGGAGGAGGTGGACGCGGCGGTCGCCGCGGCCCGTGAGGCGTACGCGACCTGGGGCCAGTCTTCGCTGGCTCAACGTACGACGGTGCTGTTCAAGTTCCGCGCACTGCTGGACGCGAACCGCGACGCGATCGCGCAGCTGATCACCGCCGAGCACGGCAAGGTGCACTCGGACGCGCTCGGCGAGGTCGCGCGCGGCCTGGAGATCGTGGACCTGGCGTGCGGCATCAACGTGCAGCTCAAGGGCGAGCTGTCGACGCAGGTCGCCAGCCGCGTCGACGTCGCCTCGCTGCGCCAGCCGCTCGGTGTCGTCGCGGGCATCACGCCGTTCAACTTCCCGGCGATGGTGCCGATGTGGATGTTCCCGCTGGCCATCGCCTGCGGCAACACCTTCGTCCTCAAGCCGTCGGAGAAGGACCCCTCGGCGGCGATGAAGATCGCGGAGCTGCTCAGCGAGGCCGGGCTGCCCGACGGCGTCTTCAACGTCGTGCACGGCGACAAGGTGGCCGTCGACCGCCTCCTGGAGCACCCGGACGTTGCCGCCGTCTCCTTCGTCGGCTCCACCCCGATCGCCCGGTACATCCACACCACGGCCTCCGCCAACGGCAAGCGCGTCCAGGCCCTCGGCGGCGCCAAGAACCACATGCTGGTCCTGCCGGACGCCGACCTGGACGCCGCCGCCGACGCCGCCGTCTCGGCCGCGTACGGCTCGGCGGGCGAGCGCTGCATGGCCATCTCGGCGGTCGTCGCGGTGGGCGCCATCGGCGACGAGCTGGTGGCGAAGATCCGCGAGCGCGCCGAGAAGATCAAGATCGGCCCGGGTGACGACGCGGCCTCCGAGATGGGCCCGCTGATCACGGCCGCCCACCGCGACAAGGTCGCCTCCTACGTCACGGGCGCGGCGGCGCAGGGCTGCGAGGTCGTCCTGGACGGTTCGGCGTACACCTATGAGGGTGCGGGCTACGAGAACGGCCACTGGATCGGCCTCTCGCTGCTCGACAAGGTGCCGACGTCGGCCGACGCGTACAAGGACGAGATCTTCGGCCCGGTGCTGTGCGTGCTGCGCGTGGAGTCGTACGACGAGGGCCTGGCGCTCATCAACGCCTCGCCGTTCGGCAACGGCACTGCGATCTTCACCCGCGACGGCGGCGCGGCCCGCCGCTTCCAGCTGGAGGTCGAGGCCGGCATGGTCGGCGTCAATGTGCCGATCCCGGTGCCGGTGGGCTACCACTCCTTCGGCGGCTGGAAGGACTCGCTCTTCGGCGACCACCACATCTACGGCAACGACGGCACGCACTTCTACACCCGCGGCAAGGTCGTCACCACCCGCTGGCCGGACCCCTCCGACGCCCCCGCCGGCGTCGACCTGGGCTTCCCGCGCAACCACTGACACAGGACGCCACCGGCGTGCCGTACGGCCGCGAAGCCCCGCACGAAGGGGCTTCGCGGCCGTACGCGTTCCCGGCGGCAGCGCCCGCGCACACCGGCTGACGCACAGCGGTGACCGGGGGTAACCGGAAAGCGTGGCACGGGGTGCCAAGGTGTTCCGGTATTCGGAATTCGGCAAACTTTTTCGGCTGGTGGGGCTGCGGTTCCCGTACCGCTCGATCGCGCGCCTTTATTGCGCTCTTAACGCCGTATCAGTGCCGGAAGGGCATCGGGGCGACGAATTCCGTAGGTGAACAGCTATTGACCTGCGGATCGAGTGGAGATTGAAATGGCGGCCCGGGAGCGACCCACCACTCACCACCGGGGCCGGACGGGCCCCGCGAGCACCACCCGGAGGTCGATAGCGCTCCCCGCTCACACCCCCACCCGCCGATCGGACGCACATCGATGACCGAAACGCTCAGCCCGCCCCACGTCCTCTCCCCGGCCACGGGCGAAGCCCCCAAGAAGCTCAAGCGTTCCATCGGCGTCGTGGGCGGGACCCTGCTCACGCTCTCCTGCGTGACGCCCGCGTCGACCCTCTTCGTGGTCGTGCCCGACCTCTTCTCCAGCCTCGGCACCTACACCGCGCTGACCATCGCCATCGGCTCGCTGCTCTGTATCGGCGTCGCGTTCTGCTACTCGGAGCTGGGCACCCTCATCCCCAGCGCGGGCGGCGAGTACGCGATGGTCTCCACGCTCGCCGGACGGCTCGCGGGCTGGCTGGTCTTCGTCCTCTCACTGCTCGTGGTGATGATCGTCCCCCCGGTCATCGCCATGGGCACGGCCGACTACCTGGCCCCGCTCGTCCACATCCCGGCCCCCGTCGCCGGCGGCGGCGTGATGCTGCTCGCCACCCTCGCCGGACTGCTCGACCTGCGGGCCAACGCCTGGATCACCGGCATCTTCCTGGTACTCGAAGTCGTCGCCGCGGCCGTCGTCGCCGTGCTCGGCTTCTCCCACAGCCACCGCGGCGCCTCCTCCCTCGTCCACGGCACGGTCGCCGGGGACGGCGGTACGCACTCCACGGTCACCGCGATGATGGTCGTCTCCGGACTCGCCATCGCCCTCTTCATCACCCAGGGCTTCTCGACCGCCGTCTACCTCTCCGAGGAGCTGGAGCACCCGCGCCGCAACGTGGCCCGGACCGTGCTCGCCACCCTCGCCATCTCCACCGCCGTCATCCTCGTCCCCGTCGTCGCCATCACCCTGGGCGCCTCCGACCTCTCGGCGCTCACCTCCGGCGACATCAGCGGCATGGTCACCGCCTGGTCCAACTCGGCCGTCGGCACCTTCGTCAGCCTCTGCGTGGCCCTCGCCATCGTCAACGCGGGCATCGTGATGGTCATCCAGAACTCCCGCGTCCTGTTCGCCTCGGCCCGCGACAAGGCCTGGCCCGAGCCGGTCAACCGCGGTCTGTCCCGGCTCGGCCGGTTCGGCTCCCCGTGGGTCGCCACGCTCCTGGTCGGCGTCCCCGGCGCGGCCCTCTGCTTCGTCAACCTCGACACCCTGTACGGCGTCACCGGCGTGTCGGTCACCGGGATGTACCTGCTGGTCGCGGTCGCCGCCCTGCTCAGCCGCCGCGGCTCGCACCGCGAGACCGCCGCCTGGCGGATGCCGCTGTGGCCCGCGGTCCCGGTGGTCCTGATCGCCGTCCTCGCGTACATCCTCACCCAGCAGGAGACGCAGTACCTGCTGTGGACCGGCGGCATCACGGCCGTCGCCACCCTCTACTGGGCCTTCTACCTGCGCCCGCGCCGCGAGACGCGGTGGCTGGTGAGCATCCCCGAGGACGAGCAGGTCTGAGGCGCGGCCCGTGGCGGGGTCTGTCCGGATCCGGCGGTGATTCCGCGGGACGCGACGGGCGGGTCCCGCCTGGGGTTTGGGGTATGAAAGCCGTGCACACGCCTCTCGACCACGACTTCCACTGTTCCGAAATCCTGCGGCAGGCCGACGAGTTGAGGTCCCACCTGACCGGTGCGGAGCTCGCCGTCACCGTGCCGACCTGCCCCGACTGGACGTTGCGCGAGCTCGCCGTCCATGTCGGCGGCGCCCACCGCTGGGTCGCCGAGATCGTCCGTACGAAGGCCACCGCCGTCGTCCCCCAGGAGCGCGTGCCCGACTTCACCGGCCCGGAGAAGGACGAACCGGAGGCGCTGGACGCCTGGTTGGCGCAGGGTGCCGCACTCTGCGCGGACACCCTGCGCACGGCCGGGGCCGACCAGGCGGCGTGGACCTGGGCGGGCGGGGCGACCGCCGGGTTCTGGGCGCGTCGGATGACCCACGAGACGGTCGTCCACCGCGCGGACGCGGCCCTCACCGTGGGCGCGGAGTACCGGCTCGCGCCGGAGGTGGCCGCGGACACGATCGACGAGTGGCTGGAGCTCGTCACCTACGTCCAGGCCGCCAAGCCGGCCCCCGCCGCCGCCGAACTGCGCGGCCCCGGCCGCAGCATCCATCTGCACGCGACGGACGCGCCCGGCGCCGAGTGGCTGATCGAGCTCGGCGAGGACGGGGTGAGCCGGCGGCGCGGCCACGAGAAGGCCACGGTGGCGCTGCGCGGCCCGCTCACCGACGTCCTGAGCGTCTTCTGCCGGCGGCTGCCCGCCGACAGCCCCCGGGTCGAGGTCCTCGGCGGCGCCGAGCTCCTGGACTTCTGGCTCCAGCGGGCGTCGTTCGGCTGACGGGCGTACTCCCGGCGCGGTACGGCGAGGCCGTGCCGTACGCCGTGAGTACACCCGCGACCTCCACCTGGCGGCAGGCTCCGTTGTCGGACCCGGCGCTTACGGTGGAGGCATGAGATTGCGCAGACCTCGTGGGAGGGCGGCGGCCGGGGTGGCCGCCGCCCTCGCGGTGCTCGCCGGTGCCGGCGTGTGGACGGCCTCCGGCGCCGGCGGCACGCCCGCGGTGCACCAGGAGGACCGGGTGATGGAGATGCCCGGGGCGAAGATCGACACGTCGTACTTCACGGCGGGCGACGCGAAGAAGAAGCGCCCCGCCGTCCTCCTCGGCCACGGCTTCGGCGGCAGCAAGAGCGACGTCCGGGCCCAGGCGCAGGACCTCGCGCGCGACGGCTTCGCGGTGCTGACCTGGTCCGCGCGCGGCTTCGGCGACTCCACGGGCGAGATCGGCCTCAACGACCCGGCGTACGAGGTGAAGGACGTCTCGCGGCTCGTCGACTGGCTGGCCAGGCGCCCCGAGGTGAAGCTCGACGCGACGGGCGACCCGCGCGTGGGCGTCACCGGCGCGTCGTACGGGGGCGCGATCTCGCTCCTGGCCGCCGGGTACGACAAGCGGATCGACGCGATCGCGCCGCAGATCACCTACTGGAACCTGGCGGACGCGCTGTTCCCCGACGGGGTGTTCAAGAAGCTCTGGGCCGGGATCTTCTTCTCCACCGGCGGCGGCTGCAAGACCTTCGAGAAGCAGCTCTGCGACATGTACGAGAGGGTCGCGGTCAGCGGCAAGCCGGACGCGCAGGCGCGCGACCTGCTCGCGGCCCGCTCCCCGTCCGCCGTGGGCGACCGCATCAAGGTGCCCGCCCTGATCGTCCAGGGCCAGAGCGACTCCCTTTTCCCGCTCGGCCAGGCCGACGCCATGGCGCGGCGGATCCGCGCCAACGGCGCCCCGGTCGCGGTCGACTGGATCACCGGCGGCCACGACGGCGGCGACCGGGAGCCGGGCCGGGTCAACTCCCGTATCGCCTCCTGGTTCGACCACTATCTGAAGGGCGACGAGGACGCCTCCACCGGCCCCGCCTTCCGGGTCACCAGGACCGGCGGCATCAGCTCCACCGACGGCGCGGCCCAGCTGCGCGGCGCCACCAGCGGCCGCTACCCGGGCCTGACGGAGGGCACGCGCAAGGTGTTGCTCACCGGCCGCGAGCAGACCTTCGAGAACCCGGCGGGCGCCGCCCCGCCCGCCATCTCGGCCGTGCCCGGCGTCGGCGGCGGCCTCGCGGGCCTGTCCTCGCTCGGCGTGGGCGGCCTCTCCATCGACTTCCCCGGGCAGTACGCGCGCTTCGACTCCGAGCCGCTGAGGCCCGGCCTGCGCATCACCGGCTCGCCCACGGTCCGGCTGAAGGTCACCTCCGGCGGCGACGACGCGGTGCTCTTCGGCAAGGTGTACGACGTGAGCCCCGACGGCAAGCAGCAGGTGCTCCCGGCCCAACTGGTCGCGCCCGTCCGGGTGGAGGGCGCCAAGGAGGGCAAGGAGGTCGAGGTCACCCTGCCCGCCGTCGACCACAACGTGGAAGCGGGCCACCGGCTGCGCCTGGTGGTCGCCGCGACCGACCTCGGCTACGCCTCCCCGGTGGCGCCCGGCACGTACAAGGTCTCGCTCGTGGACGGCTCGCTGACCGTGCCGACCGCGCCCGGTGTGAAGACCGAGCCCGCCGGGGTGCCGTGGTGGGCCTGGGGCATGCCGCTCGCGGGCGCGGTGATCGCGCTCGGCCTGCTGGCCACCCGCCGCGCCACGGCGCCCGCCCCCGATTCGGAGCTGGCCGAAGTCCCGCTCCAGATCACCGGTCTGACCAAGAAGTACGCCAAGTCGACCGACCGGTACGCGGTCCGCGACCTCTCCTTCCGCGTGGAGAAGGGCCAGGTCCTGGGCCTGCTCGGGCCGAACGGTGCCGGCAAGACCACCACCCTGCGCATGCTGATGGGCCTCATCCGCCCCGACAGCGGCGAGGTCCGCGTCTTCGGCCACGCCATCCGGCCGGGCGCACCGGTCCTGCCCCGGGTCGGCGCCTTCGTCGAGGGCGCGGGCTTCCTGCCGCATCTGTCGGGCCGCGCCAACCTGGAGCTGTACTGGCAGGCCACCGGCCGCCCCGCCGAGGACTCCCATATGGCCGAGGCCCTGGAGATCGCGGGCCTGGGCGACGCGCTCTCGCGCGCGGTGCGGACGTACTCGCAGGGCATGCGCCAGCGCCTCGCCATCGCCCAGGCCATGCTCGGCCTGCCGGACCTGCTGATCCTCGACGAGCCGACCAACGGCCTCGACCCGCCGCAGATCCGCGAGATGCGGGACGTGATGATCCGTTACGCCCAGGGCGGCCGCACGGTCATCGTCTCCAGCCACCTCCTGTCCGAGGTGGAGCAGTCCTGTACGCATCTGGTGGTCATGGACCGGGGCCGGCTCATCCAGGCCGGCCCGGTCGCCGAGATCACCGGCGGGGGCGACACGCTCCTGGTCACCGTCGACGGCCCGGTCACCGAGGTGCTCGCCGACAAGGTGACCGCGCTGCCCGGCATCGGCGCGGCGACGCGCACCGACGAGGGCATGCTGGTGCGCCTGGAGGGCGCCACCGCCACGGAGCTGATCACCGAACTGGTCCGCCTCGACGTGCCGTTGACGGGCGTGGGCCCGCACCGCCGCCTGGAGGACGCGTTCCTGACCCTGATCGGAGGATCGGCATGAGTGCGACGGCGCACACCGGGGCCGAGGCCGCGCCGGACCTGCGGGCGACCGCCCCCGGCTACCGCCCGCGCCGCACCCTGCCCCTGCGGGTGGAGGCGGCGCGCCAGCTGCGGCGCCGCCGCACCCTGGTGATGGCAGGCATCCTCGCCGCGCTCCCGTTCATCCTGGTCACGGCCTTCGCGATCGGCGGCACGCCGTCCGGACGGGACGGCCGGATCACCCTGATCGACACGGCGACGGCCTCCGGGGCGAACTTCGCGGCGACCGCCCTGTTCGTCTCGGCGGGCTTCCTGCTGGTGGTGCCCGTTGCCCTGTTCTGCGGCGACACGGTCGCCTCGGAGGCCGGCTGGTCGTCCCTGCGCTATCTGCTGGCCGCGCCCGTGCCCCGGGCGCGCTTGCTGTGGAGCAAGCTGGCGGTGGCGCTCGGCCTGAGCGCGGCGGCGATCGTCCTGCTGCCGCTGGTGGCGCTCGCGGTGGGTACGGCGGCGTACGGCTGGGGCCCGCTGGAGATCCCGACCGGAGGCTCGCTCGGGGCCGGGGAGGCGGTACCGCGCCTGGCCATCGCCGTGGCGTTCGTCTTCGTCTCCCAACTGGTCACCGCCGGGCTGGCGTTCTGGCTGTCCACCAAGACGGACGCGCCGCTGGGCGCGGTCGGCGGTGCGGTGGGCCTGACGATCGTGGGCAACGTCCTGGACGCGATCACGGCCCTGGGCGACTGGCGTAACGCACTGCCCGCGCACTGGCAGTTCGCCTGGGCGGACGCGCTCCAGCCGCACCTGGAGTGGAGCGGCATGGCCCAGGGGGCGGGGGTGTCGGTGGGGTACGCGCTGGTACTGATGGCGCTGGCGTTCCGGGGCTTCGAGAAGAAGGACATCGTGTCGTAGGAGCCACTGACGGCGCTCCTGCGGGAGTTCCTGGGCTCCTGGGGCTGGGGGCGGCGTGCGGCAGAAGGCGGCTCAACAGACGGCTCAACAGACGGCTCGACAGGCGGCCGGATACAGCCGCACGCGGCCGCCCCCACCCCCGGCGACGCCGGCGGCCGAAACGACGGCGAACCGCCCCGAAGCGCCGGGAGGAATCTTCATCGGTTGCCCTCGTCGCCCGGCCCCTGCGCTTACGCGCTCCGTACGCCCACCGCGCTATGGTCCGGCGGACCAGCAAAAAGGCCCTCCCAGAGGGAGGGCCTGGTACCGCACGGGCTGGAGCGCCCCCGGCAGGACTCGAACCTGCGGCCAAGCGCTTAGAAGGCGCCTGCTCTATCCACTGAGCTACGGGGGCCGGATGGCGGCCGCGGTGGCCTGGAGCCCCCGGGCGGGCAAGGGTGTGATCCGGAGCGGGCTCCGGGTCGTGACCTTGCCGGGGACAAGGATAGGGCTCCTCTCGCCTCGTCCCGGTTGCTTCACCTGCGTGGCACGATGTGGAGGTTCGGTGAAGCGAACCGATAATCGCAGGCGAGCGCGGAACACGCAGCGCTTTTGACGCTCGTGGCGCCGGGTGTTGTGCACTCGTTATGCCTGCGTCCCACTCATCCCGTCTATCCCATGTGTCCGATCGGCGCGCGAGGGCCTCCATACGCTTCAAAAAGGCGCCAAAATTGGGCATTCTTCGCATGTGGTGACCTTGGACGTACGGCCTCAGCTGATTGACGCACTCTCCGCCCTGCGCGACAGGGTCGCCGCCATGCGTCTTCCCCTCCCCCTGCCGGGGGCGGCGCGGGCACGGCAGACCCGGGTCGAGCTGCTCGCGCAGCTCGACGATTATTTGTTGCCCCGGCTCAAAGATCCCGAAGCGCCGCTGCTCGCCGTGGTCGGCGGGTCCACCGGCGCCGGGAAGTCCACGCTCGTCAACTCCCTTGTGGGGCGGCGGGTCAGCGAGGCCGGCGTGCTGCGGCCGACGACCCGCACCCCCGTACTCGTCTGCCACCCCGACGACCACCACTGGTTCACCGAGATCCGCGTACTGCCCCAGCTCGCCCGCGTCTGGCTGCCCCAGCAGAACGAAGAAGCGGAGGTGGAGGAGGGTGTCGGGGGCAATGACGCGGAGAATTCCCTGCGGGTCGAGACCTCGCGGAACCTGCCCGTCGGGCTCGCCCTGCTCGACGCGCCCGACATCGACTCACTCGTCGTCAGCAACCGTCTGCTCGCCGCCCAGCTGATCTGCGCCGCCGACATCTGGGTGATGGTGACGACCGCCTCGCGGTACGCGGACGCCGTGCCGTGGCATCTGCTGCGCACGGCCAAGGAGTACGACGCCATGCTGATCACCGTCCTCGACCGGGTGCCGCACCAGGTCATCGGCGAGGTGTCCCGGCAGTACGCGGCGCTCCTGACCAAGGCCGGGCTCGGTGATGTGCCCCGCTTCACCATCCCCGAGCTGCCCGAATCGGCCGGTGGCGGAAGCGGCTTGCTGCCTTCCACCGCGGTCGCCCCACTGGGCCAGTGGCTTACCCACCGGGCACAGGACCCGGCCGCCCGGCAGCAGGCCGTCGTCCGTACCGCCGTCGGCGTCATCGACTCGCTCAACGCCCGTATGCCCGAGCTCGCCTCCGCCGTCGCCGCGCAGTACGCCGCCGCCGTACGGATGACGAGCGCGGTCGAGGAGGCGTACGAGCGGGAAGGGGCACGTGTGCGGCGCAGGCTGCAGGCAGGGGGCGTACTCGCCGGGGACGCGCTCACCCGCTGGCGTGCGTACCCCCGGGACGCGACCTCCGGCGAGCTCCTCGACGCGCTCTGCGAGAGCCTCGCCGAGCTCCTCGGGTGCGCCGCGGACGCCGCCGACGAACGGGTCCGCGAGGCGTGGGGCCGCGAGCCCGCGGCGGCCGAGCTGGCCGACGGCGTAAGGGACCGGGAGACCGGTGAGCGCATCGAGGTCGCCGTACGGCGCTGGCGCCGGGTCCTTGAGGAGCTGGCCGAGGAGGAGGTACGGGAGATGGACCGGGCCGTAGCGCCCTCCGCCGAGGCCGTGGCGGCCCTGCTGGCGGCCGCGCTCCTCGGCGGGCGCCGCGCCCGCCGGGCCGGGGAACGGCTCGCCGAACGCATCGGCGCCCAGCGCGCGCTGCGCCTGCGCGACCAGGGCGGTGCGCTGGTCACGACGTACATCGACCGCGTCCTGAACGCCGAACGCGACCGCCGGCTCGCCCCGCTGGACGCGCTGCGGGTGAGCCCCGAGCCCCAGGCCGGGCTGATCGCCGCGCTGTCCCTACTGCAGAAGGAGAGGTGAGCGGGGTGACCGCTCTGACGGATCGGCCGGGGGCCGACCAGCCCGACTCCGAACGGCCCGAGTCGGAGTCCGGGCAGTCTGAGTCCGGACAGTCGCAGTCCGGGCGGCCGGAGGCCGGGGCCGAGCTTCCTCCCCCTCCGGAGGAGGGAGAGCCGGAGCGGTCGGCGGACGGTGGCTCCGTAGCCGGTGAGGACCAGCCCGCGCGGGTGGCAGCCGCACCGCTGACGGTGGAGGTACGGGCCACCGGGCGGCCCTCGATCGGCCGACTGGAAGCGGTCGCGCCGACGTCGGGGTGGCTCGGCTTCGACCGCCCATGGGCCGAACGGCCCCCTTCCCGGCGGACGGAATCGGGTGAGGAGGGAGCCGCGCGTACGCCATCCGTACGGACGGAACCCCTCCCGGGAGAGGCCGACACGCCCAAAGCCGACTTGCCCAAAACCGCCGACGCGGCCGAAGTCGACATGCCTGAAGTCGACATGCCTGAAGCCGACACGCCCGAGGCCGACGCCTCTGGAACCGGCACATCCGGAATCGGCGCATCCGGGACTGGCGCATCCGGAAAAGGCTCACCCCAAGCCGACACGCCCGGAGCCGCGACGGCAGAAGTAGATCGGTCGGCGGCCGATTCGGCCAAGAACCCGTCCACCGGCGCACCCGAAAGCACCCGACCCACCCGCAACACGCCCGCCACCCGCACGGAAACACCCCCGCGTCCCGAATCGCCCCCCACAACCCCACTGGCACCACCAGCACCAAGTCGCGCAGCACCAGCATTCACCCGGACGGCCGTCCCGGCCCGACCGATCCGGCCCCCCTCGCGCCGTGCCTCCGACGCGCGCGCGGCCGCCGACGCCGGTCCCGCCGCCGGCTCCACGCAGTCCGCGCCCGCCTGGGACGACGGGTTGATCGCTCGACGGGTCAACGAGTCGGCCGAGGAGGAGGTTCCCGTCGAGGAACCCGAGCCGGTGGAGGCGTACGTACCCATCGGCGGCCCTTACGGGGGCGAGCTGCGCGGGCGGCTGGAGGCCCTGCGCGAGCTCGTCGGGCTGTCGCGGACGCGGCTCGACGGCAAGACGCTCGCAGAGGCGGGCCGCGTACTCGACGAGGCCGCCGCGCGGCAGCGGCTGTCCGCGCGGCACACCGTCGTCGCCATCGCCGGAGCCACCGGCAGCGGCAAGTCGACGCTGTTCAACGCCCTCGCCGGTACGCACATTTCGGAGACCGGGCTGCGCCGCCCCACCACCAGCGCGCCGATCGCGTGCAGCTGGACCGACGGCGCGGCGGGTCTCCTGGACCGGCTCGGGCTGCCGGGGCGGCTGCGACGCAGACCGCTGCCCTCCGACCCGAACGCCGAGGCGCTGCAGGGGCTGGTCCTCGTCGACCTGCCCGACCTCGACTCGGCGGTCGTCGAACACCGCCGCCAGGCCGACCGCGTACTGGCTCTCGTCGACGCGGTGGTCTGGGTCGTGGACCCCGAGAAGTACGCCGACGCCGTGCTCCACGAGCGGTATCTGCGGCCGCTGGCCGGGCACGCCGAGGTCACGTTCGTCGTGCTCAACCAGGTGGACCGGCTGCCGGGCGACGCCGCCGACCAGGTGCTCGACGATCTGCGGCGCCTCCTCGACGAGGACGGCATGGCACTCGGCGAGCACGGCGAACCCGGCGCCACCGTGCTGTCCCTCTCCGCCCTCACCGGCCAGGGGGTCGGCGAACTGCGCGACCTGCTCAGCCGGTTCGTGCAGGAGCGCGGCGCCCCGGAACGCCGGGTGGCGGCCGACCTGGACGCGGCTGCCGCCGGACTATGTCCGGTGTACGTCGCGGTCGGCCGTACGGGGCTCGACGAGCGGGCCCGGGAGGCGTTCACCGACCGGCTCGCGGCGGCCGTGGGCGCGGCCGCCGCGGGGGAGGCGGCCGAACGCGAGTGGCGCCGCAACGCCGGCCGTGCCTGCGGCACCCCGTGGCTGCGGCTCTGGCGCTGGTACGAGCGGATCCGCATCCCGGGCCGCGAGTCGGCGCTGCCCACTCCTCCTCCGGAGGAGGAGGTGACGGCCCGCCAGCGTGTCGAGCAGGCCGTACGGCTGGTCGCGGAAGAGGCGGCCACCGGACTGCCCGCCCCCTGGGCGCAGGCGGTGCGGGAGGCGGCGGTGCGCGGCGCCGAGGGGCTGCCGCAGGCCCTGGACGAGCTGGCGGTACGGGCGGAGCTCGAACGGGGCACCTCGCCCAGGCCCGCCTGGTGGCCTGCGGCGGTGCTGGTGCAGGCGGCCATGACGCTGGTGCAGGTCGTGGGCGGCCTCTGGCTCGTCGGCCAGATCGTGGGCGTACTCGAACCCGGCCTGCTGGTGCCCGCGCTGGTGATGCTGGCGGGGATCGTCGGGGGCCCGCTGGTCGAGTGGGCCTGCGCGGTCGCGGCGCGCGGGCCCGGCCGACGCTACGGGCAGGAGGCCGAGCGGCGGTTGCGGGAGGCGGCGGCCGGGTGCGGCCGGGCCAAGGTCCTGGACCCGGTCGCGGCGGAGCTGCTGCGCTACCGCGAGGTGCGCGAGCAGTACGTGGCGGTGCGCGGCGGGACGGGGGTGCGGGCGAGGGTGTCGTGAGAAGGGTGATGCGAGGGGCGTGAGGGGGGACGTGAAGGGGGGCCGGGGCTCTGCGACGCACCCCCGCACTCCGCACCCCGCCCCCGGCCAACCGACGCACCCTCCCCGGCCAGCCCTCGGCCAACCCCCGTACGGGTGACGAGGTTTTCCACAATGGCTGGGTGGTCCACAGCCCCCGGCACAAGGTCCTCCGTCCGGTCCAGCATGGAGATCGACAGCGCAAGGGTTCGATCGGCCGCCTGGGCCGGACGGAGCTGCGACGGGGACGCCGTGCGCGCGACGGGCGCGCACGGCAGGAATGACGGGGGAGTGGTGGGGATGAACGACACGCTGGTGACGCTGGTGGGAAACGCCGCGACGAGCGTGGAGTACCGGGAGACGGCGACGGGCGGGGTGGCCCGGTTCCGGCTGGCGGTGACTCCACGCCGGTTCGACCGGCAGAAGAACGCCTGGGTGGACGGGCACTCAAGTTTCTACACGGTCTGGGCCTGGCGGATTTTGGGGCTGAACCTGGCGAGCTCGGTCGCCGTGGGCGAACCGCTGGTGGTGCACGGCAGGTTGCGGGTGCGTGACGAGGACCAGGACGGACAGCGCAGGTTCTCGGCGGACGTCGAGGCGATCGCGGTGGGCCACGACCTGACCCGGGGGACCTCGGCGTTCCGGCGCGTGGTGAAGGCGGACCCGTCCCTGACGGATCCGCTCAAGGACCCGGCGGGGGAGGCCGGTTCACCGACCTCGCGAGCGCGTACATCGGCCCCGCCCCCGGCTCCGACGCCCACTCCGGCGTGGACCGGTACGGGCGGTGCGGGTGTGGTGGCGGCGGGTGACGGGGCAGCTGGGGCCACTGCCGGAGGTACCGGAGAAAGCCCAGGTGAGAGGCGTGGAACAGCTCCCGCGAACCCGCCCGCCGTGGCTGCCGCAGCGTCCTGAAAGTCCCGTTCCGTGCTGGAGATTTGTCGATATCCCCAGGCGGGGACGGGCATCAGCGATAACGATTGCGATTCGGAATGGTTATCTGATCGCATGACAGGGGATCGGGAGGCGCGACCTCCATAGGATTCCCGTTACTCACGGGGCACTTGAGTCAGCAGGCGAGGCACTTCCCCCACGCATGTACGTGAAAGCTCCTCGCCCGAAGGGGAATTCTGTGTTTTCAGTCGTTCACGGGTTGTCTGTACCCAAGTCTGTACGCAAGCGCGGCGCCGCACGCCTCGCTGCCGCTGTCGCCGTCTCGGGTCTGGTCGCCGGCGGCGCCATAGCCGGCGCGGGCACGGCGGTCGCCGACACGCCCGGCCAGCAGCACCAGGGCGGCGCGGTCGCCACCATCAAGGGCCTGGACCCGGACGCCTCGGGCAAGGCCGTCATCCACCAGCAGGGCGGCGACCGGCCGGTCTCGGCCGGTCTGTTCCAGATGGTCGTCGACGGCGGCGGCACCCTGCGTACGTACTGCATCGACATCCACAACCCGACCCAGCCCGCCGCGAAGTACCAGGAGACCCCCTGGAGCGGCACCTCGCTGAGCGGCAACCCGGACGCGGGCAAGATCCGCTGGATCCTTGAGCACTCGTACCCGCAGGTGAACGATCTGACGGCGCTCGCCAAGTCGGCCGGCCTCAAGGGCCAGCTGACCAATGGCACGGCCGCCGCCGCGACCCAGGTCGCGATCTGGCGCTACTCGGACCACGCCCAGGTCGACGCGGTGGACGCGCAGGCCAAGGACCTGGCGGACTGGCTGACCAAGTCCGCGCAGAACGTGGGCGAGCCCAAGGCGTCGCTGACCCTCGACAACCCGGCCGTCTCCGGCAAGGCGGGCGCCAAGCTCGGCCCGGTGACCGTCCGCACCAACGCCGACAAGGTCTCGGTGACCCCGTCCGAGGAGCTCAAGGCCGCCGGCGTCAAGGTCGTCGACAAGGCCGGCAAGGCGGCCACGACCGCCAAGAACGGCTCGCAGCTCTTCTTCGACGTGCCCGCGGGCGCCCAGCCGGGCTCCGGCTCGCTGACCGTCCAGGCCACCACCCAGGTGCCGGTCGGCCGCGCGTTCGCCAGTGAGTCCAAGAGCCAGACGCAGATCCTCGCCGGGTCCAGCGACTCCACGGTGACCGCCGCGGCCAAGGCGACCTGGGCCAAGCAGGGCGCCATTCCGGCCCTGACGGCCGCGAAGAACTGCGCCAAGGGCGGCGTGGACGTCACGGCGACCAACAAGGGCGACGAGGCGTTCACCTTCAAGCTGGCCGGCTTGTCGTACACGATCGGCGCCGGCAAGTCGAAGACCGTCACCGTGCCGGTCGCCGAGGACCAGGCCTACGACTTCGTGATCACCGGGCCTAACGGCTTCAAGCAGGAGTTCAAGGGCGTCCTGGACTGCAAGACCGCCGGCACCGGCACCAGCACGCCGTCGTCGCAGCCCAGCCCCGCCTCGGCGGGCGGCACCTCGTCCGGCTCCACCACCGGTGGTGACCTGGCCGAGACCGGCTCCTCCAGCTCCACGCCGATGATCGCGGGCGTCGCTGTCGCCCTGGTCGTCATAGGCGGCGGCGCGGTGTTCTTCCTCCGCCGCAAGAAGGCCGGGACCGCCGGGCACTGACCCCAGCGGCTCTGAGCCACGGCACCGTGGACTCGGAGTGACCACCCTGTGACAGTGGCCCCGGTGAGCGCAGGCGCACCGGGGCCACTGGCGTCCCCTAGCAGCACCCGTTTCCGCCAGGGGGTGGCCGGTACGGCAGGATGGCCACCATCGAAACCGGGACAGTGTTCATGGTCCGCGACGGGGATGTCACCGCCGCCACCATCACGCTGACCCCTGAAGCCGAGGCTGGTCTCTGGACGGATGACGAGCTGAGCGAGCCGTCGATGTTCATCAACAAGCTCACCGTGGCCCGCTCACACGCCGGGCAGAACGTGGGCGGGCGGCTGATCGATTGGGCCGGGGACCGGGCGTACCGTGCGTCCGCGAAGTGGCTGCGGCTCGACGCTTGGACCATGAACGAGGGGCTACAGCGCTACTGCCTTCGCCAGGGATTCGAGCATGTTCGGACAGTCCGGGAGGGCGGCGCGGTCAACGGTGGTCCACGCGTCTCGGGATGGCTGGCGCAGCGTCCGGCCGCGCCGACGGCCCACGGCTTTGTGGATCAAACCGCCGCCCCTGAGTTGATCTCTCGCGCTTGATGAAGCCGATCCGGCCACCCTTGTGCGATGCCTCGGCGGCGCGGCCCAAGGGCTCGCACGGAACGCCCGGGAGCGGAAGACTGCCCGCACGGGCATTGCCGACAAGGGGAGGCAGGCATGCAGTGCGGTCGGTGCGGTGCCCCTGCGGTGCAGCAGGGCGCAGGTTGGGTCTGCTCGCAGTTGTGCGGGTGGTCGTCGGTTACCCCGCCCCCGGCTGGTGGGTACGCTCCGGGGCATGACGACATGGCCTCCGGAGCTGCCCCCGCTGCCAGAACCGAAAGTGACGACGGCCCCCGAGATCACTGAGGCTGAATGCCGCAAGTGCGGGACGCTCATCGCGGGCCTGGACGGCCGGTATGCGTGCGGGGTGTGCGGATGGGTCAATGACCACTCAGAGGGGCACCGGCCGCTCCCCACGGCCGAGGACGACCCTGACTACCCCGGCCCGTCTCCCACGCCCAACAGACTCAGCGCTTCCGGCGGCTGAGCAGGGCGTTCCGATCCCGGCGTCCCGGCGTCCCGGCGTCCCGGCGTCCCGGGCCGTCTGTGGGCCGTCCCAGGGCCGCCGGCGTCGACCGACGTCGACCAACGACGACCGCCCGGGGGAACGGGCCGGTGATCACGCCCCAGGTCAGCAGCCCCTGACCTACTCATTCGCTCGCAGGGGTGGACGACTGGCAAGATGGGGTGTATCTGCCCACAGCCCGATTCACACTGCCGGACGGTTTCTCTTGGCTGAGTACATCTACACCATGCGCAAGACGCGCAAGGCGCACGGCGACAAGGTGATCCTTGACGACGTCACGCTGAGCTTCCTGCCCGGCGCGAAGATCGGTGTGGTCGGCCCGAACGGTGCCGGTAAGTCCACCGTTCTCAAGATCATGGCGGGCCTTGAGCAGCCCTCCAACGGTGACGCCTTCCTGTCGCCGGGTTACAGCGTCGGCATCCTCATGCAGGAGCCGCAGCTCGACGAGTCCAAGACGGTCCTGGAGAACGTGCAGGACGGCGCCGCCGAGATCATGGGCAAGCTCAAGCGCTTCAACGAGGTCGCCGAGCTCATGGCGACGGACTACTCGGACGCGCTCCTTGAGGAGATGGGCAAGCTCCAGGAGGACCTCGACCACGCCAACGCCTGGGACCTCGACGCCCAGCTGGAGCAGGCCATGGACGCGCTGGGCTGCCCGCCCGGCGACTGGTCCGTGACCAACCTCTCCGGTGGCGAGAAGCGCCGTGTCGCGCTCTGCAAGCTGCTGATCGAGGCGCCCGACCTGCTCCTCCTCGACGAGCCCACCAACCACCTCGACGCCGAGTCGGTGAACTGGCTGGAGCAGCACCTCTCGAAGTACGCGGGCGCCGTGGTCGCCGTCACCCACGACCGGTACTTCCTGAACAACGTCGCCGAGTGGATCCTTGAGCTCGACCGCGGCCGCGCGATCCCGTACGAGGGCAACTACTCCACGTACCTGGACAAGAAGGCCTCCCGCCTCAAGGTCGAGGGCCGCAAGGACGAGAAGCGCGCCAAGCGGCTCAAGGAAGAGCTTGAGTGGGTCCGCTCCAACGCCAAGGGCCGGCAGACCAAGTCCAAGGCGCGCCTCGCCCGTTACGAGGAGATGGCGGCCGAGGCCGACAAGATGCGGAAGCTGGACTTCGAGGAGATCCAGATCCCGCCGGGCCCGCGTCTGGGCTCGATCGTCGTCGAGGTCGAGAACCTCTCCAAGGCCTTCGGCGACAAGGTCCTCATCGAGGACCTGTCGTTCACGCTGCCGCGCAACGGCATCGTGGGCGTCATCGGTCCGAACGGCGCGGGCAAGACCACGCTGTTCAAGATGATCCAGGGCCTGGAGACCCCCGACTCGGGCTCCATCCGGGTCGGCGAGACCGTCAAGATCTCGTACGTCGACCAGAGCCGCGCCAACATCGACCCGAAGAAGACCCTTTGGGCCGTGGTGTCGGACGAGCTCGACTACATCAACGTCGGCCAGGTCGAGATGCCTTCGCGCGCGTACGTCAGCGCGTTCGGCTTCAAGGGCCCGGACCAGCAGAAGCCGGCCGGTGTGCTCTCCGGTGGTGAGCGCAACCGCCTCAACCTGGCGCTGACGCTCAAGGAGGGCGGCAACCTGCTGCTCCTCGACGAGCCCACCAACGACCTGGACGTGGAGACCCTGTCCTCGCTGGAGAACGCGCTCCTTGAGTTCCCGGGCGCGGCCGTCGTGATCTCCCACGACCGCTGGTTCCTGGACCGGGTCGCCACGCACATCCTGGCGTACGAGGGCGACTCGAAGTGGTACTGGTTCGAGGGCAACTTCGAGTCGTACGAGAAGAACAAGGTCGAGCGGCTCGGCGCCGACGCGGCGCGTCCGCACCGCGCCACCTACAAGAAGCTCACCCGGGGCTGATCTTCTTGGCTCGCCACATCTACAGCTGCCCGCTCCGCTGGTCGGACATGGACGCCTTCGGGCACGTCAACAACGTGGTCTTCCTCCGCTATCTGGAGGAGGCGCGCATCGACTTCATGTTCCGGCTGGCGCCGGGGGACGGCTCGCCGTCGTTCTCGGGCGGGTCCGTGGTGGCCCGGCACGAGATCGACTACGTACGGCCGCTGGTGCACCGCCACGAGCCGGTGACCGTCGAGTCGTGGGTCACCAAGATCGGTGCGGCGTCGCTGACGATCGCGTACGAGATCAAGGACCCCGAGCAGGTGTATGTGCGGGCGTCGACGGTCGTGGTGCCGTTCGACCTCGCGGCGGGGCGGCCTCGGCGGATCTCCGCGGAGGAGAAGGCGTTCCTCCAGGAGTACGTGGAGGAGACCGACGCAGGTCGCGGTGGCCGGGCCGGCCGTGGTGACCGCGTGGAGCGGGCCGCGGCATGACCGTGAAGCTGGGCCTCGCCGATGCCGGGGAGGTGGCGGATCTCGCCGCCTTCCTGGCCCGGCTGATCCACTACGACCGGTCGGCGGCCGTCCGGCTGCAGGCCGGGGGCGGTGCGCTGGCGGTGTTCGGGCGCCCGCCGGCGTTCGAGGTGCTGGCGATTCGTACGGTGCGGCTGGACGCGGTGGTGGAGCTCGACGTCACCGTCTCGGCGGGTGAGCTCCTTGAGGCGCTCGACGAGCCCGCGTCCGCGGTGGTGGTTCCTCCCTCCGTGACCGGTCCGCCGTGGGCGGGTGTGCTGCCGCCGCGCGGCGGCTGGAGCCGGCTGCCCGGGCTGCCCTCGGCCTCTGAGATACGCGATGTGGTCGGGGCCGCGGTGGCGGAGTTCCGGGCGCGGGACGAGGCGTTGCCGGAAGAGTCGCGTACGCGGGCGGAGCGGGACCGGATCGGGCGTGAGATCTGGTCGCGGACGCTGGGGGCGACGGAGGTGCCGCTGCGGGTGGTGCATGCGGCGCAGTCCCTGGGGTTCCTGCGGGGTGGCCCGGGACCGGGACCGGGACCGGGTGCCGGTTCTGGCGGGGAGTTGGCTTTGCTGGGGGCGGGGCCGTGGTTGCGGCTGCGTACGGCGTATGGGTCGGTTGCGGTTCGGAGGGTGGGGGTGGGGGCGCTGCCGCTGTCTCCGGTCTGAGGCCCCACCCCGCCCCTTCCCTAAACCCTCCGGGGGTGGGTGGGGGGTTGAGGTGGTTTCGCGGGGGGGGGGGCCCCCCCCCCCCCGGGGGGGGGGGGGGGGGGCCGCCCCCCCCCGGGGGGGGGGGCGGCCCCCCCCCGCCCGGCGCC
>NZ_JBHWUR010000011.1:0-41752 GCF_042737755.1 Streptomyces sp. NPDC059994 | reverse complement strand
GGGGTGGGTGGGGGGTTGAGGTGGTTTCCCGGGGGCTGCGCCCCCGGACCCCGTTGCGGGGCCTGCGGCCCCTGCACCCCGCTTTCGGGGCTCCGCCCCGGACCCTGCGCAGGAAGTGGGTTGACCGGGGCCCCGCCCCCTGCCCGGGGGTGGGGGCCTCCGCTCCTGCCCGGGGTGGGTGGGCTTCGTCCGCTGCCCTCCGCCCCCCGCTCCCCGCTCTCGGGGCTCCGCCCCGGACTCCGTTCGTCTGCGGGCCGTCTGTGGCCGGTCGCGCAGTTCCCCGCGCCCCTGAAGGGCGGGAGCTTCGCTCCCTGCCCCCCGGCTCCTCAAGTGCCTGAGGGCTGAGATGTGGCCCGCGCCCCGTTCTGCCTTGAGGGGCGCGGGGAACTGCGCGACCAGCCATCGACAGCCCGCAGACAAACCCGGGCCAAGAAGGCCGCGCCCTCACCGCGCCGCAGGCAACTCCCGGGCCAGGCAGGGCTGCCCCTCACCGCGCCGCAGGCAACTCCCGGGCCAGAATGGGCCGCCCCCGCCGAAGCCCGCAGGCGAACGCCGGAACCCGGCTACTCCCCGCCCCCGTCCGGCCATACCTGAATATGGTCCTGCTCCAGCTCCAGCAGCACCCTTCGTTCCATCCCCAGGGCCTCCGTGTACTCCGTGGGGAGTTGGAGGCGGCCCGCTCTGTCGAGCATCGCGTACTCGCGGGAGACCACGGACTCCTCGCCCGTCTGCTCGTTCAGATGCGTGCGGCGCAGGACCTCCGTGGAGGTGCGGCCGTCGCGGATGGCCACCGTGCGGCGGACCTCGTTCGCCACCGTCTGGTCGTGGGTGACGATGACGATCGTCGTGCCCAGTTCCTCGTTCGCCGTGCGGAAGGCCGCGAAGATCTGTTCGGCCGTGGCGGAGTCGAGTTCGCCGGTCGGCTCGTCGGCCAGGAGGACCGAGGGGTTGTTGGCGAGGGCCACCGCTATCGCCACGCGCTGCTGTTCGCCGCCGGACATCTGGTGCGGGCGGCGGTCGCGGCAGTGGGCCACCCCGAGCATGGTGAGGAGTTCGTCCGCTCGGGTCGACTTGCCCTTCGCGCCGCGTCGGCGGCCCCGCAACTGCGTGGGGAGCGAGATGTTCTGAGCCGCCGTCAGGTAGGGGAGGAGGTTTCTCGCCGTCTGCTGCCAGACGAAGCCGACCACCTCCCTCCGGTAGTCCAGCCTCGCCTTCGCGTCCATCGACAGGAGGTCCCGGCCCGCCACCTTCGCCTGGCCCGCCGTCGGCACGTCCAGGCCCGCCAGAATGTTCATCAGGGTGGATTTGCCGCTGCCGGATGCTCCCACCAGGGCCATCAGCTCGCCGTCCGTCACGAGGAGGTCCAGCCCCTGCAAGGCCTGGACCTCCACGCCGTCCGTCGTGAAGATCCGGACCAGGCGGTCGCAGGCGATCAGGGCGTCATGGCCGTACGCCGGGCGGTCGCGCTGGGCCGCCGCCCGTTCCTCCAGCTCGGACAGCGTCCGGACTTCCGTCCCCGCCGCCCCCGCCACCGCCCCCGCCCTCGTCCCCGTCCCCGTCATCGCGTATCTCCTGCCCTCAGTTCCGTCACCGAGCCGCGCCGGCTCGTCCACCACGCCTGGGTCGCCGCGACCCCCGCCGCCAGCGCCACCACGCACACCGCCGGTATCAGCAGCGACATCGGGTCCGTGCGCAACCCGCCGCCCGCCGCAGCGGTCGTCGGAGACGCCGCCAGGGCCAGGCCCGTCAAGTCCACGCCGGGGGCCAGCAGTTCCGTTGCCGCCCAGCCCGTCAGCGCGCCGCCCAGCGCGGCCAGGACCGCCTGGGGCAGTGCCTCCAGGATCAGCAGGCGGCGGCCCTGGCGGCGGGTCAGGCCCATCGTCCGCAGCCTCGCGAGCAGCGCCGAACGCTCCGGCGCGCCCCGCAGCAGCGAGAGCAGCAGCGCCAGCACCGCGTACCCCGCGCCCGCCGCCACGGCCGCCCCGTAGACCCGTTCCGCACCCGACTGGAGCGGTGAGTCGACGAGCTTGCGGCGTGTCTCCGTGCGCAGTTGGACCGTGGGAGGGTCGCCCGCGGCGCGGGGAGCCGTCACCGTCCTGCGCAGGTCCCTGCCGTCCAGGCCCGTCCCCGCCAGCAGCAGCGTCGTCGGTTCCCGTGAGCCCAGCCCGGCCGCGTCCACCAGCAGGAAGTCGCTGCGCGGGACGGCGGGGGTGCGCTCCCGTACCCCCACCACCTGGACCATCAGCCGGTAGCCCGCCACCCGCACCTCCCGGGGATCCTTGCCCAGGCCCGCCGCCACCTTCGGCGAGGCGATCGCCGCCAGGGCCTTGCCGGGGCGGGCCCTAAGGTCGTCGGCCCGGATCGCGCCCAGGCCGGTGCCGGAGGTGAGGCGGGCGTACGAGGACGGGTCCGCGCCGATCACCGCGATCCTGTCGCCGTACGGCATCTCGACGCCGTAGTCGACATGGGCCGCGGCCACCTGCGACACCCCGTCGGCCTTGGCGACCCGGTCCGCCAGGCCCGGCGGCAGCGGTGTCACGCTGTCGACCCGCGCGTCCGCGCCCGTCGTGTACAGCGCCGCCCGGTCCCGCGCGTCCGCGACCCCGGCGAGCACCGAGCCGCCGAACGCGGCCGTGGTCAGCGCCGTGAGCAGGGCGAGCAGCGGGAGCACCCCGCCGCCGGGGGCGCGGCCCGCGCGGGCCAGCGAGAGGAAGCCGACCGTGCTGCGCAGCCGCGCGGCCGGGCGGGCCGCCCAGCGCAGGGGCAGCGGATACAGCCGTATGAGGACCAGCGCCGCGATCACGCCGATCAGCACCGGCGCCGAGCTGACCAGCGAGTCGGAGCCCGCCGCCGTGGTGCGCCGGCGCAGCGCCGCGACCGCGCCCACCGCCAGGACCAGCAGGGTCAGTTCGGCCACGGTACGGCGCCGGGTGGGCCTGACGCGTACGAGGTCGTCGCGGTCGGACGCGGTGCGGACCCTGCGGTGGCTGAGCACCGCCCGTACCGGCAGGGCCAGACAGGACACCACCGCCACCGTGGCCACGGCGAGCAGTGCGGGGCCGAGCCGGCCGCCGCGTACGGTCAGGACCGCCAGGCCCAGGCCGAGCGCCGCCGCCGGGACCGTCACCACCGCCGTCTCGGCGGCGAGGCGGCCGCCGATGCCGGGCAGCGAGCCGCCCCGGGCGCGCAGCAGGGCGAGTTCGGTGCTCCGGCGGGCCGCCGCGAGGCCGCCCGCCATCAGCAGGACCACGGCCGCGACCGCCGCCGTGCCGAAGGTGGCGACCGCGACGACGGGGGTGATCGAGTCGCGTACGGAGGTGTACTCCTCCAGGATCGCGTCGAGTTCGGTGGAGATCATGGTGCCCGGGCCGGCCAGCTGGCGCAGGGCGGCGAGTGCCGGGCCGCCCTCCAGGGAGGCCACGGAGGTGGCGAGGCCGTGCAGTTGGCGGGCGTTCATGCTGCCCGCGGCCGGGGCGATGTCCGCGTACACCTCGGGGCTGCCCGCCGCGTCGAGGAGCGCGGGCGCCGAGTCGGGGCCGAGCAGCAGGCCCGCGTACCAGTAGTGCGGCTCGTCGGGTTTGGGGCTCGCCGGGATGAGCTGGGCTTCGCGCAGGACCGGTTCGGTGGCCCAGTAGCTGCCGTCCGGGAGCAGCGGCCGTACGACGCCGGTGATGCGGATCGCGAGCGGCTCACCCCCCGCGCCCGGCACGTGGATGACCGAACCGGGGGAGATGCGGAGCGCCTTGGCGGTCGCCGCCGTCACCGCCGCCTCCGCCGTGTGCGAGGTCGCGTCGGCCTTCGCGGTGGGCAGGCGCCCGCTCACCAGACGGGCGTGGTCGGAGAGCGACGACCGGGAGGCGATCAGCAGGCGCGGCGGCAGGCCCTCGGGCCTCGGCAGCCAGGAGTCCAGCGGGGAGGCGGCGTGCACCTTCTCCGTGGTGCGCACCCCGTACGCCGACTGACCGCTGTCCGCCCGCAGCGGCGCCGGGATCGCCTTGAGCTGGTCCCGGTAGGCCCGTTCCATGGCCTGCGGGCCGAGCGCGGAGTCGCCGTTGACGGGCATCGGGCCGGACAGCCGGATCATCGAGTTCTCCGGCGCCGCCGACTCCACCGCGTGGCGCAGCCCCCGGTCCTCGTACACGTCGACCCCGCGCGGCAGCGTCGCGGCCAGGAACGCGGTGAGCAGCACCAGCAGGGCGAGCGCGCCCGCGGCGCCCGGCGCGGTCCGCAGCCGGGTCCGCACCCAGGGGGCAACGGCCTTGGTGCTCATGTCAGTTGCCCCCCTGGTGGCGCAGCGAGACCGCCGGGTCGGTCCGCCGCAGCGCCAGCGTCGCGACGATCAGCAGCGGTACGGCGGCGACTCCCGCCAGCAGTACGGCGAGCCGCCCGGCAGGCAGCTCCACCAGCACCTTCGGCACCGGCTGGGTGGCCTGCCCGGTCAGCACGATCAACGGCACCACCGCGCGCGTCAGCACCTCGCCCAGGGCGAGGCCCACGAGCAGCGCCAGCGCGATCAGCACCCCCTGCTCGGCCGCGATCAGCCGGGCCAGCTGGCGGCGCGGGGCGCCCAGGGCCCGCAGCACGGCGAACTCCGCCCCGCGTTCGCGCAGCGACCCCGCCGCGCTCACCGCGAAACCGACCGCGGCGAGGGCCGCCGCCACGATCGCGGCGGCGATGAGCGCGGCCTGCGGGCCCGCGCCCAGCGGGTCGTCGCGCAGCTGCTCGGCGACCTCCGCGCGCACCACCACCTGCTGCGGGTCGATGTCCGGCCGGGCCCGCAGCGCCGCCGCCGCGCGGGCCGCGTCGCCGGTGCCGGTGGTGAGCCACCACTCGGTCGGGGCGAGGCTGCCGCCCGCGTCGGCGGCGAGCCGCGCGTTGACCGCGCTCAGGTCGAGCAGGAGCGCGCCGCCGTCACGGCCGCCGCCACCGGCGGTCTCGGCGCCGGGCCCGGTCGTCGGGACCTCGGCCATCCGGTCGACGACCTTCGCGCGCAGTGTCTGCCCGGCCAGGACGGCTGTGACGGTCTGCCCGACCCGGGTTCCGCTGGAGGCCAGGAACCGGTCGGTGGCGATCGCATTCAGCGCGGGCGGTGCGGGCCGGACGGCGGCGAGTCTGACCGTCCGGCTCGGTATCCCTTCCCAGGAGCCGGCGGTCACCGTGGTCGAGCCCGTGGCGTACGGCACCGACAACGACTGCCCGTCGGTCTGCGGGGTCAGGTTCAGCAGGCCGCCCGGGCCCTCGCCGGACTCCAGTGAGGAGGCCCGCCAGCGGTCGGCGGCGGGCAGAGCGACGGGCGCGGTGCGCCCGTCCCGTGCCACGGTCCGCAGCTCCCGCACGGTGAAGCGGTGCTGCTCGGCCTTCTCGAACGGCACGTTGAAGTCCAGCTCGAAACCGGTGAGAGCGAGCGGCGCGGCCGGGCGGCCCACCGGCGCGCCCGCCGCCAGATCGAGGGAGAGCCGCCGTTCGGCCTGGCGCCCGTCGGCCTCCAGGGCCCCGGCCGGGAGGCGGTACTGGATGCCGAACCGGTCCTCGACCACCGCCGTCAGATTCGCGGTGACCCCGCTCGGGGAGGCACCGCCCGGGGCGCCCTCGGCGCCGAGCCGCAGGCTGAGGGCGAGCTCGGCGGCGTCCGCCGGGAGCAGCACACCGGGCCGGGCCGTCCGGGGCGGGGTGAGCTCGCCCAGGAGCGCGCGGGCGGGCCTGCCGCCGAGGTCGGAGCGGAGCAGCAGCCCGTCCGTGTGCGCGGTGTCCAGGGCGAGCAGCGTTCCGGAGCGGCCGCCGGAGAGCTCCACCGAGGAGCGCGCGGCCGGGGCCACCGCCCGTACGCCCGGGACCGTGTCGTACGAACCGGCCTGTCCGAAGCCGCTCAGGCTCGACCCGAAGACCCGTACCGAGGTGCCCGCGCGGAAGTCCGCCTGGTCCTCCTGCGAGCGGTCCCAGGAGGCGGACTGCCCGATCGCCAGCATGCCCATGGCGACCGCGAGCACAAGGAGCAGCACCGGGCCCGCGCCGCGCAGCGGACGGCGGCTGAACTGCCAGCCCGCGAGCGCCGCCGGGAGCCCGCGCCCGCCCGCCGCCCGCCGTTCGGCCAGCTTGGCGGCGGGCGGCAGCAGCCGCAGGGTCAGTACGGTCCCGGCGAGCAGCGCCAGCGCGGGCGCGGCCACCAGGAGCGGGTCGATGCCGAGACCGCCGGTGCGGTCGCCGCTGAGCGCCCCGGAGCCGGAGGTCTGGCGGTCCAGCTGCCAGTAGGCGACGCCGGCGATCAGCAGGAGCCCGATGTCGGCCCCGGCGCGCACGGAGGCGGGCAGTGCGGCGGCCCGGGCGCGGGTGGCCCGCCCGGCCGACAGGGCCGGGGCCACCACGGCCGCCGCGCACCCCAGCGCGACCAGCGCCGCCACCAGCCACACCGTGCCGGTCGGGCCGGTGTCGAGGTGGATGCCGATCCGGGCGAGCGGGCCGTGGCCCGCGAGGAGCCGGGTGAGCGGGCCGGAGAGCAGCGGTGCGCACACCGCCGCCGGGGCGGCGAGCAGCAGTGCCTCGGTGGCGGACAGGCCCAGGAGCCGGGAGCGGGAGCCGCCGCGCGCCCGCAGCAGCTCGGTCTCGCCGGTCCGCTCGCTGCTCAGCAGCCGGGCCACCAGCAGCAGCGCGTACCCGGCGAGCAGCACCAGTTGCAGGGCCACGATCAGCAGGGTCGAGCGGGAGACGAGCAGCGAGCGCTCGGCCCGGTCGAGCACGTCGGGCAGCGAGGTGGTGGCGGTCGCGTCGCCCGCGAACGCCTTGCCCTCCACCAGGGACTTGGGCCCCTGGGCCGCCGCCGCGCGCAGGGCGCCGATCCGGCGGGTGGTCAGGGTGGAGAAGTCGGCGGAGGCCAGCCAGGACGTCTGGCCCGGGCTCAGCCGGCCGCCGGTGAGCGCCGTGGGGTCGGTGAGCAGCGGCCCGTACGTGGTGAAGTTGACCCGGCGTGTGCCCCGGCCGCCGAGGTCGTCCAGCTGCCAGTACGCCTCGGTGGCGTCGACGGGACGGTAGACGCCGGTGACGCGGACCTGCACGGCCGGGCCGCTCATACGGTCGGCGAGGGTCAGCGAGACGGGCCAGTGGCGCAGGCCCAGCTGGGCGGCGGCGTTCTCGGGGAGGGCGGCCTGGATCTCGCGGCCGGTGCCCGGCGGGGCGGGCCAGCTGCCGCCGGTCAGCCGGACGCGGGTGCGGTCGACGGCGGCGAAGAGCGTGAGGTCGGGCTCGGTGCCCTTGCGGGCGTCCGGCGACTGGAGGGTGCGCGGCAGCGCGTACGGGCCGGACTGGGTCAACGTCCTTGTGGTGACCGGGAGTCCGTCGAAGGTGCGGCGCGCTCCCTCGCGTACGGCGGCGTCGGCGGCCTGCCGCTTCGCCTCGGGGACGGTCGCCTTGACGATCAGCGCGGAGGGCGCGGCCGACCGGGTGGCCAGGGTGTGGCGCAGGGACGCGTCCCCGATGGAGCCGGAGAAGGCGGTCAGGGCGGCCAGGACCGAGGTGGTCAGCAGGACGGCCAGCAGCGCGGCGGCCAGCAGCAGCCGGTGCGCGCGCACCCGCAGAAACACGAAACCCGCCACACGGCCCCCAGATCCCCGCTTTGCCCCCGAAAGTCTGTCCGGATGCTTTCAGAGGGCACGGGGCCATGGAAACCGCTTGCGGCCCGATCTTGCCCGATCGTGACCGGAATGCGATCACGGAGCGCCGCATTCCGGGGTCGGGACGGGCGGAACGTGAACTTCCGGCCTACTCCGCCGTGTTGACCATCGAGGCGGCGGCGTACGTCAGATAGTTCCAGAGCGTCGTCTCGTGCTCCGCGGAGAGCCCCAGCTCGTCGACGGCCGTACGCATATGGGTCAGCCAGGCGTCGTGCGCGGCCCGGTCCACGGTGAACGGCGCGTGGCGCATCCGCAGCCGGGGGTGGCCGCGGTGGTCGCTGTAGGTGCGCGGGCCGCCCCAGTACTGGATCAGGAAGAGGACGAGCCGCTCCTCGGCCGGGCCCAGATCGCCCTCCGGGTACATCGGCCGCAGCAGCGGGTCCTCGGCGACGCCCTGGTAGAACCGGTGGACCAGGCGCCGGAAGGTCTCCTCGCCGCCGACCTGCTCGTAGAAGGTCTGCTCCTGAAGCGTGCCGCGCGGAATCTCGTTCACCTGTGTATGCCTCGCAATGTCATTCGGCCCGGCCCCCTGGACTCGGCCGGGGGTCCGGGGGGTGTCCCCGGGAAATGCAGCACGGGTCCATGGTCTCAGATGGGCCGACCGAGGACCGGGGACGTAGGACCACTCGCCTCCGGGGCCCGGGCGCAGCACAGTGGACATATGGGCGCACACCGGGATTCGGCCGCCAGGGCGCGGGCGGCCCTCGTCGCGGAGATCGTGGCCGGGGGCGAGCTCGCCGACCCGGCCTGGCGGGCCGCCTTCGAGGAGGTGCCCCGCGACCTCTTCGTGCCCTACTACTTCGTGAGCCGCCCCGGCGGCTACGAGCGGCTGTGGGGCGAGGACCCGGACCCCGGCCGGCGGGCGCGCTGGCTGGACGGGGTCTATACGGACATGCCGCTGGCCACCCGGCTGCGCGACGGGGAGCTGCTCTCCTCCAGCAGCCAGCCGTCGCTGATGGCCCGGATGCTGGAGGCCCTGGACGTCCGGGACGGACACGCTGTCCTGGAGATCGGCGCCGGGACCGGCTACAACGCGGCGCTGCTCAGCCACCGCCTGGGCGAAGAGCTGGTCACCACGGTCGACCTGGACCCGGAGATCACCGAGTCGGCCCGGACGCATCTGGTGGCGGCGGGCTTCCGCCCGGCGGTGGTGACCGGCGACGGGGCGCGCGGCTGCCCGTCCCGGGCGCCCTTCGACCGGATCATCGCGACCTGCACCCTGCCGTCGGTACCGGCCGGGTGGCTGGCGCAGTGCACACCGGGGGCGCTGATCGAGGCCCCGCTGGCCACCGGGCTGATCCTGCTGAAGGTGCGCGACGCCGGGCACGCGGAGGGGCGCTTCCTGCACACCCCGGCCTACTTCGTGCCGCTGCGGGGCGTGGCGCCCGCGCCCGGCGCCCCGTACACCGGCGGGCTGCCCCGCCCGAGCCTGGAGAACGAGCTCTTCCGCTTCCTGCTGGCGCTCACGGCGGACAGCCTGGACCCGTACGAGGCGTACGAACTGTGGCGGCGCGAGGACCGCCCCCGGCGCGAACGGTTCGGCGTGACGGTCACCGACGAGGGCCAGTGGGCCTGGCTGGACGACCCGCAGGGACCACACACGTGGCCCCTGCGGGATGTGGTCCCCGGAAACGTCTGAGGCAACCGGGCCCTTCAGGGGCGCGGGGCTGTGACATGTGCGGCTCTGCCACGTGGGCGCGACCAGCCACGGACGGCCCGCAGCCGAACGCGTCGTTCCGGCGGAGCATCAGCCCCGGCGGACCGTGATCGTCGTCCAAGCCCCCACGTGCACCCGGTCCCCGTCCTGGAGCGGGACGGGAACGTACGGCTGGATCGGGTCCTCCGCGCCGTTGATGGTGGTGCCGTTGGTGGAGTTCTGGTCGACCACCGCCCAGCTGCCGTCGGGCTGCTGGACCAGGACCGCGTGCTGGTGCGAGACGCCCGGGTCCTCCGGCGGCACGGCCAGGTCGATGTCGGGCGCCTCGCCGGTGGAGTGGCGGCGGCGGCCGATGGTGAGCTGGCTGCCGGTGAGCGGGCGCTGCTGCTCGGGCGAGTACGCGGGCAGGTTGAGCCCGGACGCCTCCGGCCCGCTGCGCTGCATCATCGCCATGAAGTAGTCGCGGTCCGGCCCGATGGTCACCATCCAGCGGAGCGGCTGCTGCGGCGCCTGGAACTGCTGCTGGGGCGGCTGGGGCTGCTGCGGGGCATGGGGCGCCTGGGTGTGCTGCGGCGGCTGCGGCTGGGAGGGCGGCTGGATCATCCAGTCGTCGTTCTCGGCCCGGGCCGGCGGCTGCGGGAACGCCGGGGGCGCGGGCGGCCCCGCCTGCTGGAAGACCGGCGGGGGCGGCGGCCCCTGCTGGAAGTGCGGCGGCGGGCCCTGGCGCAGGGACGGGTCACCGTTCGGCGGGGGCGGCGGCGGCCCCTGGCGGAACGGCGGCGGGCCCTGCTGCGCGGGGTCGCCGGTGAGCGGCTCGGCGGGCCGGTTGACCTGCGAGGGCCGCGAGCTCTGGTACTCGTACGGGTCGCGCTGCTGCGGGGGCGGCGGTGACTGGAACCCGGGCGGCAGATTGAGGCCCTCGCCCCGCCCGGGGGCCGGGTTGGGCGCCAGCGGCGTGTACGAGGTCGCCGTCTGGGTGAGGTAGTTCCAGCGGCACTCCTCGCAGAAGGGCGTGTTGCCCTCCCGGGGCGTGCGGCACTGCGGGCACAGTTCCGCCGGGGCGGCGGGGGCCTCGGGGGCGGGGTAGCCGTAGCCGCCCTGCGGGGGCGGCCCCGGGAAGGCGGGCGGGGGCGGGGGAGGCGGCGGCACGGCGCCCATGCGATGGCCGCAGACCTCGCACCAGTCGTCGGAACCCGACTGGTGTCCGTTCGGGCAGGTCGGCATGGAGTCGCTTCCCCCTCTCCTCGTCCGGCCCCTCGGGCCGAGGCACTCAAGTGGTTTCGCTACCGCGTACCGCTGTGTGCGGCATTGCTGGATATGTCTCGGGCTACTTCTTCACGCGTACGGTCTTGGTCGAGCGGGTTTCGAGAGTCATCTCGTCCGCCTCCGCGACCTTGGCCTTCAGTCGCACAGTACCCGTCGCCTCGTCGACGACATCCACCACCTTGGCGAGCAGCTTTGCCGTATCCGCGTTCCCGGAGGCCGCGGCGAGCTGGACGGCGCGGCCGAGCTTGGCGGTGGCGCCATCGATATCGCCCGACTTGCGGGCATCGAGGCCCTGTTGGATGACTTGCGCCAGTTCGGCCTGACCCGTGTAGTGGGCGACCTGGGGGTTGATCGAGGTGGAGGCGGCCATGTCCTCGGTCCACACCGCGCGGACCAGCCCCTGCGACAGCGTCTGCGGGGTCCCGCCCGCCGGGTCGGGCAGGATCAGCGAGACCCGGGCGGCGAGCATCTCCTGGCCGATGCCGGCCTCCGGGACCTGGACGCACACGTGGTAGTCGCGGGACTCGTCGCCCCACGAGCCGGTCGGGTAGTCCCCGGCGCGCGGCCCCGCCTCGGTCCGACGGGCCGTCAGTTCCTCGACGGTGGGCGCGACCTGCTTCACGAACTTGATCTCCACGCCGACCGGGGTCCACAGCCGCAGCGCGACGTCCGCGACCTCCTTGCCCATCGCGTTCTCCATCATCCGCGTGAAGTCCGCGGCCAGGCCCGAGGGGTCGGCCACGATGTCGGCGGTGCCGAGCATCGCGGAGGCGATCGCGGTGACCTCCTTGACCTCCCAGTCGGTTCCGACCCCGCGCGCGTCGCAGGTGAACCGGCCCGCGCAGGCGTCGAGCGCCGCTTTCAGGTCGGCCGGCGACTCGTGCTCGTTGCGGCCGTCGGTGAGCAGGATGCCGTGCCGGATCGGTACGTCGGCCGAGCTCAGCAGCCGGTCGGTGAGCCGCAGCCAGGTGCCGATGGCGGTGCCGCCGCCCGCGCTCAGCTTGCGCAGCGCCTCCTTGGCCTGGGCGCGGCTCTGCGCGTCGGCGGTGGCCAGGCGCCCGTTGCCCGGGTAGACCTCCTTGGCCTGGTGGGTGCCCGCGACCACCGCGAACGTCACGCCGTCGCGCAGGGTGTCGATCGCGGCGGCCGTGGCGTCGCGCGCGTTGCGCATCTTCGTCGGCGGGTAGTCCATCGACCCCGAGCAGTCGACCATGATCACCACGGCGGCGCCGGCCGCCTGCCCCGGTATGGACGAGGGCGACAGCGCGGCTCCGGTGAGTGCGGCCCCGCCGGCAGTGCCTCCGCCCGTCGACGTCACGGTGACGATCGCGTTGACCTCGCGGCCGCCCTCCGGCAGGTACGCGTTCTGGTAGACCTCGACGGAGAACTGCGGCGCGTTCGGTTTGGAGAAGTTGGCCATCTGAAAGGCTCCTTGAGGCTTCTGGGCCTGAAGAGACAAGAATGTGGGGGAATCCGGTGCCAAGGCCTAGTTGTAGGCGGATCCTGCCCCCGGCAGAGGGACCGCGAACGGCACGACGGCCACTGTTACGTTGTCGTGGCCCCCGCCGTCCAGGGCGTGGCCGACCAGCACCTGGGCGCTGTGCAGCGGCCGTTCGGCGGCGTCCGCGGGCACCGTCCCGGCCATCTCCTCGGCGCCCTCCGCGTAGTTCCACAGCCCGTCCGTGCAGACCACGACCACACCGGAGCGGTCCGGCTTGAACGAGGCGGTGTGCGGGTCGAGTTCGTACGCGTCGGCGCCCAGCCACCCCGTGATCGCGTGCGCCCGCTCGTCCGCGTACGCGTCGGCCTCGCTCATCAGGCCCGCCGCCACCATCTGCGCGGCCCACGAGTCGTCCTCGGTGAGCCGGGCGGGCGGGGTCGTACGGTCGTCGGGCACCCAGTACGCCCGGCTGTCGCCGACCCAGCCGACCACGAGCAGCCCGCCCGCCGCGATCGCGCCGACCAGGGTGCAGGCCGGCGCGTTCTGGTGGCGGTGCGGGTCGTGCTCCACGGCCGGGCCGGGCTCGTCGGCAAGGGAGTTGACCGCCTCGGCGGCGGCCACGATCGCCTCGTGCATCGCCTGCTGCGGATGCGTGCCCTGGGGCAGCGCCTGGAGCAGCGACTCGTTGGCGCGGGCCGCCGCCGCCGCCGACGCCTCGTCGGGGCGGGTCGCGGAGGAGACGCCGTCGCAGACGATCGCCACGACGGCGGGCGAGCCGTCGGGCAGCGCGGTGGTGGACACGGCGAACGCGTCCTCGTTGCGGTGGTGGCGCAGGCCCCGGTCGCTGACCGCCGCCACCGGGCCGAGCTCCCGCTCCATGTGGTCGCGCTCGCGCGGCTGGGCGTGGCCGCAGTTCTCGCAGTACCCGTCCTCGTCGACCCGCCCGGCCCGGCAGGCCACACAGACCTTCACGGGCACGCCGATGGGGGCACCGCCCATGCCTTTGGGGCTATGGGGGAGGGTGGCCTGCTCCCCGAGGCCGGCGGGGTCGGCCGCGCGCGGATCGGGCGCGGGCAGGGGGTACTCATCGGGCTCGGACTCGCCCCCGGGCCCGTCGGACCGTGCGTGCGAGGGCAGCGGGGAGCCGCCCGAGTCGGTGCCGGGGAGATCGGTGGGCAGGTGCACCGGGGCGCCGGAGCCGTCGGCGGCACGGGCGGCGGGCCACGCCTCGCCCGCCACGGGACTGCCCATGACCACCGTCGGGGTGTCCACCGGAGCCACGGGCACGGCCGAGAGGTCGTACCCGCAGGCCCCGCAGTACAGGTCGCCCGTCTCCAGCGGCTCCGCGCAGCCGGGGCACGTCGACCCGGCTGCCGGCTGGTGCATCTGCGCCATCAATCACACCCACGTCCGGGGGCGGAAACGGTTTGCCCGCTCCACCAGTTCGATCCGCTCCTCGCCGCTGCCGGCGAGCCGGGCGAGCACCCGGTACGAACGCTCCAGGCCGAACCGCAGGCCCCGCTCGTCCAGCTCGCTGCCCAGCAGTATGGTCTCGCCGGACGGGGCGCCCCGGCTCTGCTCGCCCTTGCCGGGCCCGCCCTGGCTTCCGGAGAGTACCCAGTCGAGCGCGGTGCCGAGGACCTCGGTGGCCAGCCGCTCCCGGCGCACCGCGTCCAGGCCGAGCTGCTGCAGCGCGTCCACCTGGCCCGAGGCGGCCCGCAGATCGCCCAGGAGCGCATCGCCCGGGGTGCGCCGCCGCAGCCTGGCCCGCACGGCGGCGACCCGGGCCGCCGTGTAGTGGATCGAGGCCTCCGGCACCGACTCCAGGGTCGTCACGGCCGCCGTGCGGTCGCCCGCGGCCAGCTGTACCCGGGCCAGGCCGAACGCGGCGCTCACATAGCTCGGGTCGGTCGTCCACACCAGCCGGTAGTACTCGGCGGCGTTGTCCAGCTGCCCCAGGACCTCCGCGCACACCCCGAGCGCCAGCTTGGGTGCCGGCTCGCCCGGGAACGCGTCGTAGACGGCGTCGAAGGACAATGCGGCGTTCTCGTGGTCGCCGGAGACGAGCGAGGCCACGCCCCGGTACCAGACGACCCGCCAGTCGTCGGGGTGGTCGGCCTCCAGGGACTCAAGGCCCCGGGCCGCCGAGACCAGTTCACCCAGGTCGAGCCGGGCCCGCAGCTCGCGCAGCCGCTTCTCCACGGAGTTGGCGGGCGCGGTGCGCAGCGCGGCGATGAGCTCGGCGGGCGCGGCGGCCATCAGGCCCGCCAGGAAGCCCGCGTTGGGGTCGCCGGGGTCCACGTGCGGCACCGGCAGCGCCAGCGCGGTGGCGGACGCGTCGAGGGGCCGCAGATAGCCGTCGCCGTACGCTCCCCGGCCGTACGCGCCCCGGGCGCCGCCGACGCGGGGCGCGGGGACGACGGCGGTCGGCGTCGGGGTGCCGGGGGCTGCCGGGACCGAGGCACCGGTGCCGGGGGCGGGGTGCGGCGCGGCGGTGACGGTCGGCCCGGCCACGGCGACGGGCACGGCGCCCGCGCCCGTGTACACCAGCGAGGAGCCGGCCGGGCCGGAGCCGGGCGCCGGGGAGCCGTTGGCCGCAGCGGGCCTGCGCGCCCACCGGCTCTCGGGCACCACCCGCGCCCCGAGCACCGACACGTCCTGGGTGAGTTCCGCGAACAACGACGTGTCCGTGACGCGCAGTTCGGTCCCGAACAGGGTCGACAGGGCCGGGCGCGGGCGGCCGGTCTGGAGCGACACGACCTCCCGCAGCACTCCGGTCAGCTGCTCGGCCATCTCCTGCGCGGAGGCGAACCGGCGCGCCGGGTCCGGGTCGGTGGCCCGCACGAGGAGCCGGTAGAACGACTCGTACGTCCGGAAGACCTCGATGTTGTCCGGGTCCGGCAGGCTGTCCGCGAAGACGTTCGTATAGCCCTGGAAGTCGAAGGTGAGCACGGCCAGCGTGCGCGCGACCGTGTACAGGTCGGAGGCGACCGAGGGGCCCACCTCGGCGACCTCCGGCGCCTGGTAGCCCACCGTGCCGTAGATGGCCGACTCGTCGTCGTCCATCCGGCGCACCGCGCCCATGTCGATCAGCTTCAGCTGGTCCTCGGTCTGGATCGCGTTGTCGACCTTGAAGTCGCAGTAGAGCAGGTTGCGGCTGTGCAGATGGCCGAGGGCCTCCAGGGCCTCGATGCCGTACGCGCAGGCCTGCTCGACCGGGAGCGGGTCGCGCTTGCCCTCCGGGCCGCGCCGCTCGTTGGCGATCTCCTTGAGCGACTTGCCGCCCACGTACTCCATGACGATGTAGCCGTCCATGGAGCCGGTGCGCTGGTCGAGGTGCTCCACGAAGTTGTAGATGCGCACGATGTTGGAGTGCTCGATCTCGGCCAGGAAGCGGCGCTCGGAGATCGCCGCCGCCATCGCGTCCTGGTCACCGGTGTCGAGCAGGCCCTTGAGGACGACCCAGCGGTCCGAGACCGCGCGGTCCACCGCGAGGTAGACCCAGCCGAGGCCGCCGTGCGCCAGACAGCCCATCACCTCGTACTGGCCGTGCACGATGTCGCCCCGGTGCAGCTTGGGCACGAACGAGTACGGGTGGCCGCACTTGGTGCAGAACCCCTCGGTGCGCCCGGTCCGCTCCCCGCGCGAGCGGCCCACCGGCGCCCCGCAGTCCGAGCGCGAGCAGAAACGCTTCCGCTCGGGGACCTCCGGGTGCTCCATCACGGCCGTGGCCGGGTCGGGACGCGGCACTCCCGGCACGGTGACGAGTCCGGCCCCGAGTCTGCTGCGCCCGGAGCCGCTGGTCGCCGAGCCCGAGCTGCGCACCGACACCGACCGCGCGCTGCCCGACCCCGTCAGGGAGCGCGACAGGCGCCCCGACACCGAGCGCCGGGACGTCGAGGAGCGGGAGGAGCGGGAAGACGCCGAGGACCGCGCGGAGCGCGCCGAGCGGGCGGACCGGGCCGACGACGAGCCGCTGTCCTTACGGCCGCGCGCGGTGATCCCGGTCCCGGGCGAGGAGATGCTGCCTTCCCCAAGTTCTCGGCTGCGCTCGAACAGGGGAGACCCCAATCCGGACACCACGGGCGCCAGGCCGCAGGTGTCGCAGTACAGCTCACCGCCGCCCATGTCCTCGTAGGAGCCCTCACAACCGGGGCGCTGGCACTTCTTCTGGTCGCTCACGATTCCCCCCTCTGGTCAACGGGCCCGGGCTGTCTGGGAACCAGCACCTCCGCCGCCGCCCGCTGATACCGCAGCACCGCCTGCTCGGCGACGCGCAGATCGCAGGGCGCGGACCACAGCATCCGGCGCGCCGCGTCGTACCGTTCGATGAGCAGCGGGTCCTCGGCCATGCCGTGCCGGGCGACCTTCGCCTTGTACGCGTCGAGCCTGCCGCGCAGCTCCGCGCGGACCGCCAGCGGCGCGGTGACGGCCGTCAGCGACTCGCGGGCGCGCAGCAGTTCGTCCTCGGCCTCCCGCTCCAGGGATTCCAGGAGCGGCGAGAGCCGGTGCCACTGGGAGTGCCTGCGGTACTCGGCGGCGGCCACCAGGCGCTCCTGGAGCGCGGTCGGCGGGCCGCTCACCGCGGGCACCTCGGAGGCGGCGATCTTCGCGAGCACCTCGCCGCGCGCGGCCCGCGCCTCGGTCAGGGTGCGGTCCGCCCGTACGAGCACGTCCCGCAGCCGCACCAGCCGCTGCTCGGCATCCTGACGGACCGTCAGTACGGCGTCGATCTCCCGGCGTACGTCCTCCAGGGCGCGGGCCGCCCGGTCGTAGCGCTCGGTGTCCGGGCGGCCGCCGCCCGGCGCGGAGCTGCCCGGTGCGGGCACCCAGAACGCCAGCGGGTCCGACACCACCTGGGTCCGCAGCGAGGTCAGCTCCTCGGTGATCGACTCCAGGTCGTCGCCCGCGGGGTGCTCCCCGGGGCGCACGCCCACCGAGTGGGCCAGGCCCCGGGTGCGGTGCAGCTCGGCCGCCAGGAGGTCTATCCGGGCGGGCAGCGCCGACCACACCGCGTCGGCCGCGACAACCAGGTCGAGCGAGCGTGCGTACAGCTCGTTCATCCGGTTCACCAGCTGCTCCAGGGTGAACCGCTCGGTCAGCCGGGCCGGGCCGGTCAGTGTGGCGGCCTGGGAGGCCGATCCGGCGACCGTCACCGACTCGCCGCGCAGCCGCTCGGTCAGCTCCACCAGGTCCTCGCGGGAGGGCCAGCGGCGCCGCTCACGCAGCTCGCGGGCGCTGTCCAAAGCCCCCTTGTACGCGTCGAAGTACGCCCACAGCAAGGTGATCGACTGCTCGGTGGCGGCCCAGCGCTGCTCGGTGACCCCGGTGAGCCCGGCGCCTTCAAGCAGGCGCCGGCCCGCGTGGTCCTGGAGCGCGAGCAGCGAGGTCTCGATCGCCTCGTGCTCGGCGTCGAGCCGGGTCAGCGCACGGTCCACCTCGTCCCGGTCGAGCACCGGCCGGGCGGGCCTCCCCGAGGAGGAGCCGGGGAAGGATCCCGCGCCCATCGATCACCTCTCTGCTCTGCGTTGCTCTGCGGTCGTACGAACCGGGGTCAAGCCGGGTGCTATGAAAGGTACTTGGGCTCGGGCGGGCCGGATATCCCGGGCAGGTCGGCGGCGAGCCAGTCGCGGTAGGCCTTCATCCACAAGCTGTTCGTACCGCCGCTGCGGTAGTCCACCAGGACCTGGTTGATCCGCCGGACCAGGTCGGTGCTCTGCAGGTTGGCGGCCACCCCGTAGTACTCCTCGGTGAAGGGGTCGCCCTTCAGCTGCACCGCCGGGTCCTGCGCGGCCTGGCCCGCGGCGAGCGCGTTGTCCGTGACCACCGCGTCGACCTGGCCGAGCTGGAGGCGCACCAGGCAGTCCAGCTGGCTGGGCACGGTCAGGTCCTTGTAGAGGGCGCCGTACGCGTTCTTCTCCAGCGCGTCGAACGCGGTCGAGCCGGCCGCCGTGCAGACCTTCTTGCCCTTGAGCGTGGGGTTGTACCCGGTGATCGTCGAGTCCTTGGGCGCGAGCACCTGCTGCCCGGCCTTGAAGTAGGCGGAGGAGAAGGCGACCTGGCCGATCCGCTTGCAGTTGATGGTCATCGTCCGCACGACGATGTCGACCTGGTTCTTCTGGAGCGCCGGGACGCGCTGGCTGGTGGGGATGGTGCGGTAGATGACCGCGTCCGGGTCGCCCAGGATGTTCTTGGCGATCGCCCGCACCAGCTCGATGTCGAACCCTTCGAGCTGCCCGGTCGCCGGGTTGCGGTACCCCCAGCGGAAGCTGTTCTGGTCGACGCCCACGCGGAGCTTGCCGTTCTGCCTGATCTTCGCGACGGTCGGCCCGTCGTCGCCCGAGGGCGGCAGGCTGGCCTCGGGGTCCTTGCAGGTGTCGGCCTTCGCCTGGACGCCCTGCGCGATTCCCGGTCCGCCGACGCGTCCGCCGTCCTCGCCCGCTCCGTGCCGCGACAGCGGAACGAGCAGCGAAGCGGCGGCGGCACAGGCGAGCGCCATCCCGCCGACGCCGCCCCACCCGCGGAGCCTGCCCTTCCTGTTCATCGCGCCTCCTCCCAGGACCGCTGTGCCCCTCGGGCCGGTGTTCCCCTGTACCCCACGGTGTTCACCTGTACTCCGCGAGCCTGCGGCTGACGCCGACGCCGGCGGCCGCCGCGCCCAGCACCGCGAGCACCGCGGCGCCCAGCGGAAGCCCGGTGAGCGCGCCCTTGCCGTCGGAGGCGGCCCGGGTGAACTCGTGCTGCTCGTGGTCGATCGCCTTCTCCAGGGCCGCGTCGACCCGGTCGAAGGACTGGCCGGTGGAGCCGGACGCGCCGATGACCTGCTTCAGGGCGTCCTCGTAGGCACCGGCGTCGTCCGTCTCCCGGGCGCTCTTGTGCCGTTCCTGCCACTGGGTGACGCTGTCCTGCGCGTCCTTCACGGGCGTACGCCCCGAGCTGTCGTCGGCGAGCTCACCGGCCGAGCCGAGCTTGGCCACGAGGTCCTTCATCTCCGCCGCGTAATCCGTGTCGTACTGGTCCTTGCCGTCCTTGGTCTGGACGGCCCCGCGGGCCACCAGCGTCAGGTTCTCGTTGGCGCGGGCCTGGAGCGAGCTGATGCGGGCGTCGTTGAGCACCTTCAGCGACTCCTGCCCGTGCGAGCGCGAGGTCGACAGGTCGGCGGCGGCCACCGCGTGTCCGGCGGCCAGCCACAGCAGGACGACCACCGAGGCGGCGCTGGCCGCGAGCAGTCCGTGGTTGAGGACCCGGTTGGTGCGCAGGTAGTTGCGCCGCTGGACCCAGAACAGCGCGCCGAGCGCCACGACGCCGACCGCGAGCGCCGCGTACGGCCAGGTCCCGGCCTGGTCATAGTCGTCGTAGAGCCGGCCGGTCTCGGCCTCGTAGAGCTTCTGGGCGGCGGGCAGCAGCTGCTGGGTCATCCGCTCGTTCGCGTACCGCAGATAGGCGCCGCCGACCGGGAAGCCCTGGCGGTTGTTGGCGCGGGCCTGCTCGATCAGACCGTTGTAGACCGGCAGTTGCTCGTTGAGCGCGGCTATCGAGCGGCCGGAGTCGGAGGCGCCCGTCGTGTTGGCGGCGGCCTTCACCAGGAGGCGGGAGGCGGTCGCGATGTCCGACTCGTACCGCAGCCGGACGTCGTGGGGCTCCTGGGCGCCCGCGAGGAAGCCGCTCGCGGCGGCGGTGTCCGCGTCCGCGAGCGAGCGGTAGATGGAGGCCGCGTCGGCGCTCAGCGGCTGGCTGCGGCTCACCACGTCGTCGGCGGCGGCCGCCCGGTCGGAGACCTCCCAGGCGGTCACCGCGCCGAACGCCACGACGAGCAGCGCGACCACCGTGCCGATGATCCACAGCCGTCCCGGCTCGGTCGTCGCGGCGGCGCGCAGCCGCTCCCGGGACTCGGCCCAGCCGCCCCGGCGCGGTGCGGGGGCGGGCGGGTGCCCCGGGGCCGGTGGTGCCGATGCCGGTGCCGCCACCGGCGCCTGCGGTGCGCGTGTGCTCGGCGGGTGTGCCACTTGACCTCCCCCTTGGTCACCGAGTGCCTGGCCAGCAGTATGGACGCAGGGACCGACCACCACACAAGGGTTGACCTGATCTTGTTACCCGCTTGCTCCGCCCCTGCCCCCGCTGCCTCCCCACCATGTATACGCCGCTGGGATCGGATCGGTTCCACTCGGCGCGACCCGATGCGACGGCGCCCGCCCCGCGTCTACGCGCACCACCCCCCGCGCCTACGCGCGCACCACCGCCGCGCCTACGCGCGCACCCCCCCAAGTGCCTACGCGTACTGCCCGCGCAGCCTCCCGAACACCTCCGCCGGCGCTCCCACCGCGTCGAGCCCGAGCAGCCCCGCCCCCAGCACCGGCGAGGCCGCCACCACCAGCGGGACCGCCTTGGGCGCCCGGGCCGCCAGCAACGTACGCACCCCGCCGTCCAGTTGAGGATGGCGGGCGGCGAGGACGCTGCCGCCGAGCAGGACCGGTGTCGGTTCGTCCAGCAGGTCCAGGCGCTCCAGGGCGACCACGGTCAGCGCCACGATCTCCTCGGCCTGGCGGTCCACGAGTGCCCGGGCCACCGGGTCCCCGTCCGCCGCGACCGCGAAGAGCACCGGCGCCAGCTCGTGGCGGCGGGCGGGCGCCACCCGCTCCAGGTGGAGCGCCTCGATCAGCGCGTACATGGACGGCAGTCCGAAGTGCTCGGGCAGCGCCCGCTCCAGCGCCGTCGGCCCGCCCCGCCCGTCCTCGGCCCGCGCGGCGAACCACAGGGCCTCCTCGGCGAGTCCGCCGCCCCCGCCCCAGTCCCCGGAGATCTTGCCGAGCGCCGGGAAGCGGGCGGTGCGGCCGTCCGGGGTCATGCCGACACAGTTGATCCCCGCCCCGCACACCACCGCGACCCCGCGCGGCTCGGCGCCGACGGGCAGCCCGGCCCGCAGGATCGCGAAGGTGTCGTTGTACACCTTGACCGTGCCGCCCCAGCCGCGGGCCGCAAGCGCCTCGGCCAACTGGCGCTCCTCGACCGGCAGATCGGCGTTGGCCAGACACGCGGAGACGTGGTCGACCGCCACCGGCCCGGTGTCGCCGGCCGCCGTCCACGCCCGTACGACCGTCTCCGCCAGCGCGTCCACCGCCCTCCCGATGCCCACGGCGGGAGGCCGGAAGCCGCCGCCCCGTGCGGCGCCAAGGACCGTGCCGTCCGGGCCGATCAGTGCGACGTCGGTCTTGCTGTTGCCCGCGTCGATCGCCAGCACGCTCATGCCCACGCGAGGTGCTCCCGGTTGTGCGCGATCAGCCGGTCGGTGAGGCCCTCGGCGTACTCGTACTGGCCGACCAGCGGATGCGCGAGCAGCGCCCGGAACACCCGGTCGCGGCCGCCGCGCAGCGCGGCCTCCAGGGCCAGGTCCTCGTACGCGGTGACGTGCGCGATCAGCCCCGCGTACAGCGGGTCGAGGTCGGGCACGGCCAGCGGCACCGGGCCGCTCGCGTCGACCCGTGCCTGCACCTCGATCACCGCGTCGTCGGCGAGGAACGGCAGAGTGCCGTTGTTGTACGTGTTGACGACCTGCACGGGGCTTCCCCCGTTGCCGAGCAGCGAGGCGGCCAGGTCCACGGCCGCCTCCGAGTAGAAGGCGCCGCCGCGCTTTCCGAGCAGCTCCGGCTTCTCGTCGAGCGCCGGGTCCCCGTACATTGTCAGCAACCGCCGTTCCATTTCCGCGACTTCGGCCGCCCGTGACGGCTTGGTGCCCAGCTCCCGCACGACCTCGTCGTGCGCGTAGTAGTAGCGCAGATAGTACGAAGGGACGACGCCCAGCCGGTCGAGGACCTGCCGGGGCAGACGCAGGTCGTCCGCCACCGCGTCCCCGTGCTCGGCGAGCAGCTTCGGCAGCACGTTCTCCCCGGCGGGGCCGCCCAGGCGCACCCCGAGCTCCCAGGTGAGGTGGTTGAGGCCCACGTGGTCCAGGTGCACCTCGCCGGGTGCGACGCCGAGCAGCTTCGCGAACTTGCGCTGGAAGCCGATGGCGACGTTGCAGAGCCCGACCGCCTTGTGGCCGGCCTGCAGCAGCGCGCGCGTGACGATGCCCACCGGGTTGGTGAAGTCGATGATCCAGGCGTCGGGGTTGGTGCGCCGCACCCGCTCCGCGATGTCCAGGACCACCGGGACGGTCCGCAGCGCCTTGGCCAGGCCGCCCGCGCCGGTCGTCTCCTGGCCCACACAGCCGCACTCCAGCGGCCATGTCTCGTCGCGCTCGCGGGCCGCCTGGCCGCCGACGCGCAGCTGGAGCAGCACCGCGTCGGCGCCCTCGACGCCCGCGTCCAGGTCGGAGGTGGTGGTGATCCTGCCCGGGTGGCCCTGCTTGGCGAAGATGCGCCGGGCGAGGCCGCCGACCAGCTCCAGACGGTCGGCCGCGGGGTCGACGAGGACCAGTTCCCCGATGGGCAGGGCGTCCCGCAACCGGGCGAATCCATCGATGAGTTCGGGGGTGTAGGTCGATCCTCCGCCGACCACGGTGAGCTTCATTTCTAACCCTTCACTCCGGTGAGCGTGACACCCTCGACGAACGCCTTCTGCGCGAAGAAGAACACGAGGATCACGGGGGCCATGACCAGTACGGTCGCGGCCATGGTCAGGTTCCAGTCGGTGTGGTGCGCGCCCTTGAAGGACTCCAGGCCGTACGACAGCGTCCAGGCGCCCGGGTTCTCCGAGGCGTAGATCTGTGGCCCGAAGTAGTCGTTCCAGGCGTAGAAGAACTGGAAGAGCGCGACCGCGGCGATCCCCGGCCTGGCCATCGGCAGCACGACCCGCAGCAGGGTCCGCAGCTCCCCGCAGCCGTCGACCTTCGCCGCGTCCAGGTACTCGTTGGGGATGGTCATCAGGAACTGCCGCAGCAGGAAGATGGAGAACGCGTCGCCGAACGCCATCGGGATGATCAGCGGCCAGAGCGTGCCGGACAGGTCCAGCTGCTTCGCCCAGAACAGGTACATCGGGATGATGATCACCTGGGGCGGCAGCATCATCATCGAGATGACCAGCATCATCGACAGATTGCGGCCGCGGAAGCGGAACTTGGCGAGCGCGTAGGCCACCGGGACGGAGGACACCACCGTCAGGACGGTGCCGAGCCCGGCGTAGAGCAGGGTGTTCTTCCACCAGGTGAGAAAGCCGGGGGTGTCGAACACCTTCTTGTAGTTGGACCACTGCCAGTGGTCGGGGACCAGGTCGCGGGTGAGTGTCTGCTGGTTGTCCATCAGCGAGGTGAGCACGATGAACACGAACGGCAGCACGAAGAAGAGCGCCGCCGCGACGCCGAGGGCGTGCACGCCGATCCAGTGCAGGAGCGCCTTGCGGCGGGCGACACGGGCCGCCGGGGTCGTCACCGGGGCATCCAGTGCGTACGTCATGTCGGCCATCTGCCTAGTCACCTGCTTGGATCAGTCCGCCACGGCGCCGCATCAGGAGTGCGGTGAAGGCCATGGAGAGGGCGAAGAGGACCAGGGCGACCACGCAGGCGGAGCCGTAGTCGAAGCGCTGGAAGCCGAGGTTGTACACCAGCTGCGGCAGGGTCAGCGTCGACCTGTCCGGATAGCCGGGCTCGAACGGCTGCCCGGAGCTGCCGATGATCCCCGAGGCGACCTTTCCGGCCACCAGTGGCTGGGTGTAGTACTGCATGGTCTGGATGATCCCGGTGACCACCGCGAACATCACGATGGGCGAGATGTTCGGCAGCGTCACGAACCGGAACCGCTGCCAGGACGAGGCCCCGTCCAGCTCGGCCGCCTCGTACTGCTCCTTGGGCACGTCGAGCAGCGCGGCCATGAAGATCACCATCAGGTCCCCGACGCCCCACACCGCGAGCATGGTCAGCGCGGGCTTGGACCAGGCGGGGTCGGTGAACCAGTCCGGCGCCGGTATCCCGAGGTCGGACAGGACCGAGTTGACCGGCCCCGTACCGGGGTTGAGCAGGAAGACGAAGGCGAGCGTGGCGGCGACGGGCGGCGCGAGGTAGGGCAGGTAGAACAGCGTCCGGAAGACCCCGGTGGCCGTCTTGATCTTGGTGATGAGCAGCCCGATGCCGAGCCCGAAGGCCACCCGGCAGACCACCATGACCACCACCAGCCACAGCGTGTTGCGCAGCGCGGGCCAGAACAGCGGGTAGTCGTTGAAGACGTACGACCAGTTCTTGAACCCGTTGAAGGTGGGGTCGGCGAACCCGTCGTAGTGGGTGAAGGAGAAGTAGACCGTGGAGATCAGCGGGTAGGCGAAGAAGACGCCGAAGCCGATCAGCCACGGGGACATGAAGGCGGCCGTCCGCAGCGCCGCCCGGCGGCGCTTGGCGCGCAGTGTGTACGTGGTCATGGGTGCTCCGCGATGCTCGTCGGTCCGGGCCCGGCCTACTTGGCCTGGTCGATCGCGGTGTCGATCTCCTTGGCGGTCTTCTCCAGACCGGCCTGGATGTCGCCCTGCTTGCCCTTCTCGACGTCGTAGCCGAGGCTCTGGATCGACACCAGGTACTGTCCGCCGTTGACGGAGGCCGGGCTGGTCGTCGAGTTCGGGTTCTGCGCGATGTCCAGGAACGTCTTGAAGCGCGGGTCGTACTTCAGGTTCGGCGACTTGAGCGCCTCCAGCGTGGAGGGCACGTTGTGGATCGCGTTGGCGAAGTCCACGACCGCCTCGGTGTTGGTCGTCATGTACTTCACCAGCTCCCAGGCGGCGTTCTGCTTGCTGGAGGTGGCGGCGATGCCCGCGATGGTCCCGGTGATGTAGCCCTTCCCGTAGGTCGCGGCCTGGTCGTCCGGTACGGGCAGCGGCGCGACCCCGATCTCGAACTTCGGCTTGGTGTCCTCGGCCATTCCGAGCCGCCACTCGCCGTCCATCTGCATGGCGACCTGGCCCAGGTGGAAGGGGTGCTTGGCGCCGAACTCGTCACCGAAGCCCGACCGGAACCGCTCCAGCTTCTGGAACCCGCCGAGGTCCTCCACCAGCTGCTTCTGGAAGGCGAACCCCTTGGCGAAGACCGGGTCCTTGGCGATGTTCGACCTGCCGCTGGAGTCGAAGTACGTGGGCGACCACTGCGCGATGTAGTGCTCGGTCGTCGACTCGTAGCCGTGGTAGTCCGGCATGAACCCGAGCTGCTCGTACGAGCCGCCCTTCGCCTTGGTCAGCTTCTTGGCGTCCGCGGCGAACTCGCCCCACGTCCTGGGCGGACCGGCGATCCCGGCGGCCTTGAAGGCGTCCTTGTTGTAGTAGAGCGCGTAGGCGTCGCCGAGCAGCGGGAGCGTGCAGCGCATGCCCTCGAACTGCGTGTACTCGTTCATCGCCTTCGGGAAGGTCTTCGCGGGGTCGATCCCGTCCTTCTTCAGGAAGGGGGCGAGGTCGACGAAGGCCTTGGACGAGCAGAACTTGCCGACGTTGTTGGTGGTGAAGGAGGAGACCACGTCCGGCGCGCTCGAACCGCCCGCGCGCAGCGCCTGGTTGATCTTGTCGTCGTTGATGTTGCCGACGACCTTCACATGGATGTTGGGGTGCGCCTTCTGGAAGGCGTCCACGTCGGCCTGGATCGCCTTGACCTCCTCCGGGGCGCTCCACCCGTGCCAGAAGGTGATCGTCGTCTCCTTGGAGGCGTCGTCCTCGGCGGAGGAGCTGCTCTGGCCCGTACAGGCGGAGGCGAACAGGGCGATGGAGGCGGTCACGGCGAGCGCGGCGGCCGACTTCCGGCGGTTTGGGCTGTTTCCGGACATGGCGGTGTCTCCCGGGGCGGGGGCGGAGGAACGGGGATGTGTGGTTCTCACGTGCGAAGGGGGTCAGCGGGAGGTGTCGAAGACCTCGTCGCGGGTGGCGGCGAGGGCGCTCTCCAACGCGCCGCGCAGTACGGGGTGGTGGCGGACCTCGCCGATCACGAGCCGGGGCCGGGAGGCGGCGAGCTCGCCCAGCTCGTGCTGCACGAGCGCGCGCAGCGGCTCACCGCCGGCGGAGATCAGCGCGCCGGACAGTACGACGAGCTCGGGGTCGAGCACGGCGACCATGGAGGCGAGACCGGTGGCGAGGCCGGTGGCGAAGGTTTCGAGGAGACGGCGGGTGGGGGAGTCGGGGGCGGAGGCGTCGGGGGCGGACGTCTCCATGGCCTGGGCCGCCCGCGCGACCAGGGCGGTGGCGACCTCGATGGGCGTGCCGCCGGGGATGTCCGCGACGCCGAACTCCCTGGCCAGCCGGGGCACTGCCTGCCCGCCCGCCAGCTCCTGGAAGCCGCCGGAGTTCGCCTTGGTGACGTGCCGTACGAGCGGGGCGCCCGGCACCGGCAGGAAGCCGACCTCGCCGGCGCCGCCGGTGAACCCGCGGTGCAGCCGCCCGCCGAGGACGAGCGCGGCGCCGAGGCCGCCCTCGTTCCACAGCAGCACGAAGTCGTCGTGGCCGCGCGCGGCGCCGAGCCGCTGCTCCGCGATGGCGGCGAGGTTGACGTCGTTCTCGTACTCGACCGGCATCGGCAGCGCGGCCGCGAGCTCGTCGAGGAGGGCGGGGGAGTGCCAGCCGGGCAGATGGGAGGCGTACCGCAGCCGCCCGGTGCCGGGGTCGAAGGCGCCGGGCGTGCCGATGACGACGCGGTGCAGATCGCCCCGGACGAGGTCGGCGGCCTTCACGGCGCCGTCGAGCGCGTCGGTGACCTGCCGCACCACGGACTCGCCGGCCCTGCGCCCCGGGGTGCGCACCTCGAACTCCCCGACCACGTCCCCGGCGACGTCCGCGACGGCGGCCCGGATCCGCTCGGGCGTCACATCGAGCCCGGCGACGTACGCGGCACGCGCGTTGACCGCGTACAGCTGCGCGTTGGGCCCGGGCCGCCCCTCGGTGGTCCCGGTCGCGACGACCAGCCCCGCCGCTTCGAGCCGCGCGAGCAGCTGCGACGCGGTCGGCTTGGAGAGCCCGGTGAGCTTCCCGATCCGGGTACGGGACAGGGGCCCGTGCTCAAGGAGCAGATCGAGGGCGGCGCGGTCGTTCATGGCGCGGAGTACGCGCGGCGTTCCCGGGGTAGTACCGGCCACGACGGCTGCACCTGCCCTTCACCTCTGAGGCGGCTTTCCCACGTCACTGTTAGGAAAGTTTCCTATCCGTTGGGGGAGAAAGTAGGCCGCGGTTCAGGCGGCGTCAATGGGTGGGGCTCCGGGGGCTACCAAAGCGTTACCTGGGCGGGGTTGGCGGCGATCGTGGCGGCGTCGCACCCCACTTCGACCCATCTCCTGTGCATATGTGGCGAGTTGGCCGGGGCCTGTGGGGCTCGTGTTCCCGGAGAGCCGCTTTCTGGCGGGATATGACGCTCCGGAACCATGTATTCGCCCATAGTGTCGACGCCTTCACGAGATCACCTCATATGTGAAGGCTGGGGCCGTCGAGGATGTGGGGCAAGAATTTTCGTGTGGGGGAGTGGATCGCCTGGCTCGCCGTCGCGGGCTTCGTCGTGGCGGCTCTGGTGGCGTGGAGAACCTGAATACCGAAGGCGCTGCGTCCTGAACGCGAGGGGCGCCCCCGCCGGCCACCGGCAGGGGCGCCCCTCGCCCACGTACGCGGGTACTACTTCGCCAAGCTCTGCCCCGGCGGTATCGGCGCCGTCGCCAGCGACTGCGGAGAAGTCGGGTTGTTCAGGGCCGAAGGGGCGGCCACGGCGGCCGACGGGTCCGGGGCCGGGTCCTCGGCCGGGAGCGGCGCGCCGCCCACGATGCGGATGCCCGCCGCGTCCAGGGAGCGCTTGACGCGCCAGCGCAGTTCGCGCTCCACGCCCAGCGCCTTGCCCGGCATCGTCTTCGCCGAGACGCGGATCACCATCGAGTCGAGCAGCACCTCGTTGAGGCCGAGGACCTCGACCGGGCCCCACAGCCGCTCGTTCCACGGCTCGTCCTTGGCCATGGACTCCGCGGCCTGGGTGATGGCCGCGCGGACGCGGTCCAGGTCCTCCGTCGGGCGGACCTGGACGTCGACGGCCGCCGTGGCCCAGCCCTGGCTGAGGTTGCCGATGCGCTTGATCTCTCCGTTGCGCACGTACCAGATCTCACCGTTGTCGCCGCGCAGCTTCGTCACGCGCAGGCCGACCTCGACCACCTCGCCGGAGGCCACGCCCGCGTCGATCGAGTCGCCGACCCCGTACTGGTCCTCCAGAATCATGAAGACGCCGGAGAGGAAGTCCGTGACGAGGTTGCGCGCGCCGAAACCGATCGCCACACCCGCGACACCCGCCGAGGCGAGCAGTGGCGCCAGGTCGATGTTGAGGACGCCCAGGACCATCAGGGCCGCGGTGCCCATGATCAGGAAGGACGCCACCGAGCGCAGGACCGAGCCGATGGCCTCCGAGCGCTGGCGGCGGCGCTCCGCGTTGACCAGGAGGCCGCCGAGCGCCGTGCCCTCCACCGCCTGGGCACTGCGGTTCATCCGGTCTATGAGTTTGGTCAGCGCCCGGCGGACCAGTACCCGCAGCACCGACGCGATGATCACGATCAGGAGGATGCGCAGGCCGAGGGCGAGCCACGTCGACCAGTTCTCCTCGACCCAGCCCGCGGCCTCCGTGGCCGACTTCTGGGCGTCGTCGAGGGTGACCGGCGTGGTCGTCGGAGCGGTGGGATCGGACGGGGATCCGGCGGCCAGTACAGCGGGCCAGTGCACGGGGGGAACCTCCAGGCATTGCGCTGCCGACGGTGCGACGGCAGGCCAACCACACTAACGGGGCAACCGGAGTGCTTGGTTGCCGTGTTCGAGGGAGGGACACGGCGGACCTGGGGATGTAGTGGAGTGTGGTCGAAAACACTTCAGGGCCGTTACCCGGACGTGGTGGCGCTTCGACCAGGCATGAGGAGAGACTGAAGGCAGATCGTCCCGGCGCGAGCCACGCGCCGCCGGCGTACAAGGAGGCATCCACCGTGCCGCACGTCCTGGTCCTCAACGCGTCGTACGAGCCCCTCGGCGTCGTACCGCTCCGCCGCGCGCTCGTCCTCGTGCTCGAAAACAAGGCAGTCTGCCTAGAGGAATCCGGCGCCTTCATGCACAGCGCGACCCGGGCCGTGCCCGCTCCCAGCGTGGTCCGGCTCAAAAGATTCGTACGGGTCCCCTACCGGGGGCCCGTTCCGCTGACCCGCCGTGCGCTCTTCGCGCGAGACGGCGGGCGCTGTATGTACTGCGGTGGCGTCGCAACCAGCGTCGACCACGTGATTCCGCGCAGCCGCGGCGGTCAGCACGTCTGGGACAACGTGGTGGCGGCCTGCCGCCGCTGCAACCACGTCAAGGCCGACCGGCACCTGCTGGAGCTCGGCTGGCGCCTGCGCCACCAGCCCGCTCCGCCCAGCGGTCTGGCCTGGCGCATCATCGGCACGGGGCACCGGGACCCACGCTGGCTCCCGTACCTCCAACCGTTCGGCGCGGACGACGCCCTGGCCCGGATCGACGGCATCTCCGCCTGAGACCGGGCCTTCGTCGTCCCTGAGCGGGGACCGGTCCGCCGGTCCCCAGCTCGTCCGTGTCCTGCTACGGCGCCACGCCGTACGCCTCCACCGACCACAGCGAGTACCCGTACGGGGTCGCCCGTGTCACGCCCTGCACCCGGATGAATCGGGCGTCGGGCGCGTCCATGCGGACCGCCTCCCGGCCGCCCTTGCCGTCGCGCACGGTCGCCGCCGTGCGCCAGGTGCGGCCGTCCGGGGAGACCTGCACGGTGTAGGCGCTGGCGTACGCGTCCTGCCAGGTCAGCACCACCAGGCCGATCCGGGTCCGGGCCGGCAGCTCGGCCTGCCACCAGGCGTTGTCCTGCGCCGGGGAGGACCAGCGGGTCGACGGGTCGCCGTCGGACGCCGCGCGCGCCGGGAACGCCGGGGTCTCGTCGCCCGAGGAGGCGGCCGCGGCCCCCGCGATCAGATCGGGACCGGCCGTGCGCGGATACGCCCGTACGGTCAGGACGCGCTCCTGCCCGGAGAAGACGACCGGCACCCGGTACTCGCCCGCCGGGGTGCCCGGCGCCACCGACACCTCCACCGGGACGCTCACCGCCGCTCCGCGCGGCACCGTGAGCGCGCCGGGGGCCTTGACGGTGATGCCCCGGGGCGCCTTCGCGCTGAGCGTGCCCCTCACATCCGCGGGCCGGGTGGACGTCAGCACGGCCGCCACCCGCTGCGGCTTCCCGCCGATCTCCGCGTCCGCCTCGTCCCGGGCCAGATCGAGCCGGGCCCGCGGCTCGTCGGCGAACCACGGGACCAGATGCCGTACGGACCGTACGGAGGAGGCCGGGCCGGTCACGCGGACGGCGTCGGCGCGCACGCCCCGCGCGGCGCTCTGGGTCCAGCCGCTGGGCGAGAGCGGCCCCAGGCTGCGCCAGCCCACGCCGGGCAGATGTACCTGCACCAGCGCCCCGCCCTCGGCCCAGGCGACCCGCCCGGGACCGGGCCCCGGCCCCCACGCGGCGTCCTCGACGGGCTGGGCGCCCGCCGTGGCCCAGGCCGGCGGGCCGGAGCCCGGGCCGACCGAGGGGCTCGGCCCGGCGCCGGAGTCGTCCATGACGGTGACCGCCTCCACCGGGCGGACCCGGTCCAGGCGCACGGTGTACGCGTCCGGCGAGACGCTGACGTCCCCGGTGGGCCGGTCCGCGCCCGTCCAGGTGGCCGACGCCCCGGCCGCGCGGGTCAGGAACACGTCCAGGACGCCCTTGCCGACGGTGACCGAGCCGGTGGCGGCGGCCCGGCGCAGCGGCTCCAGGGCGAGCGTGGCCCGCCAGGCGGCCGCGCCGTCGCCGTGCGCCTGCGCCTGGAGCATGTCGACGGCGGTCTCCCCGGCCCGGCCGTACCGGGCGAGCCGGTCGGCCCAGGGGCGCACCTCGTCGGCGAGCGCGCCGCTGTCCGCGAGCCGCGCGGGGGTCTGGCGCATCACCGTGAACGCCGCCCGCAGCCGCGCCGCGGCCCGGTCCCGCGCCGCCGCGTCCGCCGAGCCGCGCGAGGTCCAGAACGCGTCGAGCAGCGGGCGCAGATAGGCCGACTCGGCGCTGCTGAGGACCGACGACGAGTCGTTGCCCGCCAGCGCCGTGAGCGCCTCGCCCAGCGGCGCGTCCCCGTCCGCGAGGTCCGCGATGGCCGCCCGCCAGGAGGCCTCCGGCTCGTAACCCTGCGGGTTCCAGGCGTAGTCGGCCGCCGTGAACAGCGGGATGCGGGAGGCCGACGCCTGCGCCATGGCGTTGGTGAGCAGGGCGGCCGAGCCGGTGGCGACGGCGGGCTCGCGGCCCGTGTAGGGGCCGAGGAAGATCCGTCCCGGCGCCCAGTCGTTCACCGGGTAGTTGTCCATCGTCACCAGAGGATGCCCGAACGCGGCCCGCGCGCCCGCCAGTTCGCGCCCGGTGATGGTGCGCGGCACCACCCCGACGCCCGTCCAGGCGACCTGTACGCGCGCGTCGAGCCCGTCCGCCAGGGCGGAGCGGTAGGTGGTGGCGCCGTCCTGGTAGTACTCGGTCGGCATCAGCGACAGCGGCTGCGCGCCGGGGTGGCGCTCGGCCAGGTGCGCGGCGACGGCGTTCGCCACGCGCGCGTGGGCGCGGGCCGCGGCGGCGGGTCCCCGCCCGAAGGTGTGCGCGTCCTGCCCGCAGTGCCACTCGCTGTAGCTGACGTCCTGGAACTGGAGCTGGAAGGCGCGCACACCCAGCGCCCACATCGAGTCGAGCTTGCGGAGCAGCGCCTTGAGGTCCTTGTCGGAGGACAGGCACATCTCCTGGCCGGGCGCGACCGCCCAGGCGAGCGTGACGTGGTTGGCGGCGGCGCGGGCGGCGATCGCCCGGAAGCCGGCGCGCTGGTCGGCCGGGTAGGGGTCGCGCCAGCGGGCCTGGCGGTACGGGTCGTCGCCCGGCGCGTACAGATAGCGGTTCTGCTTGGTTCGGCCCATGAAGTCGAGCTGGCCCAGGCGCTGTTCGCGCGTCCAGGGCTGCCCGTAGAAACCTTCGGTCGTGCCGCGCACCGCGGTGGCGGGCCAGTCGCGCACCCGCACCCCGGGCAGTGTGGCGTCGCCCCGCCGGTCCTGCCCGAGGAGCTGGCGCAGGGTCTGTACGGCGTGGAAGAGCCCGTCCTCGCCGACCCCGTCGAGCGCGACCGTGTCCCGCCCGCCGGCCCGGCCGACGCCGATCCGGTACCCGCCGGACGGCAGGTCCCCGCGCTCGGCCACCCGCAGGGCGCGCAGCGCGTCCTGCGCGCCGCTCCCGCCGACGCGGAACACCGGCCCGGCGCCCCGGAGTCCGTAGTGCAGGGTGGTGACACCGGCCCGGTCCAGTACGTCCGCGAGCGCGGCCACCGCGTACGGGTCCGCGCCCGGGTCGGCGATCAGGACGGCCTCGGAGCCGAAGCGCAGCCCGGGCCCCGCGTGCTTGACGGACTGCGGCCGGGGCCAGACCGCCGGGGTGTCGTCCCGTACCGCGTCCTTCGGCAGGCCCGTGGCGGAGGGCTGTTCGGGGGCGGGGGGATCCACGGGTGCCGCGAGGGCGCCGGGTGCCGCGCCGAGCAGCCCGCCGATGACGGCGACCGCGACGGCCGTCGCCCGCTTCCCGCGCCCGAACTGCACGCCGATCTCCTCGCCTGGGCGGACTTGTGGAAGTCCGGTGCGGTACCGCGCCACTTCAGGGGCGCGGGGAGCTGCGCGACGAGCCACGGACAGCCCGAAGACAGCGAACCCCGTTTCCAGCGGAGCGCCTTAGGCACCGCTCTTGCGACCGCCCGCACCGCAACCGGCCCCGAGCCCACCACCCCCGTGGCGAGGGTGTCAATGCGCGTGACTGTTGTGCCGGAATTGCCCGTTCCGGTGACCTGAGTCACACGGGTGCGGTGACGGTCGTGACACCCCCGGCGTTGTACGTCTGGGAGTCCGCCCACTGGGTAGGGCTGCTGTGTCCCCCGTTGCCGACCCTCGTGGAGCCCTCCGTGGCCGTCTCCGCCCTTGAACAGCCCCTGACCAGCGAACCTCCGCTGGCCGACGCCGCCCCGCTGACCAGCGAACCTCCGCTGGCCGACGCCGCCCCGCTGACCAGCGAGCCTCCGCTGACCGAGGCGGCGCCCCTGACCAGCGAACCGACCCCGGTGGCCGCGCCAGCCGGAGCCTGACGCCATGACCCTCGCCCGGCTCGCCGCGCTGCACGGCGTCGCCACGTCCTACGCCCCGTCGGCCGACCGCACGGTCCCGGTCCCGGACGCCACGGTCGTCGCCGTCCTCGCGGCGCTGGGCGTCGACGCGGCCACCCCGGAGGCGGTGAGCGCGTCCCTCGCCACCGCCGAACTGGCCTCGGCGGCCCGCCTGTTGCCCCCGACCGTGGTCCACTGGCACGCCCAGGGCCCGCCGTCCGCGCCCCCGCCGTCCGCGCCCCCGTCGCTCGCCGCCCTGCCGCCCGGCACCCACGTCCGCGTCGAGACGGAGGACGGCGGGGAGGCCGACTGGACGGCGCCGGGCACCAAGGGAGCCGGGCCGCGGGCCCCCTGGCCCGACCTCCCCCTCGGCGTCCACCGGGCGACCGCCCGAACCCCCGACGGCCGCGCGGCCCGCACCACCCTCGTCGTCGCCCCCGAGCGCACCCCGCAACCCCCCGCCCGCACCCACGGGTTCCTCGTGCAGCTCTACTCGCTGCTCTCCGCCCGCTCCTGGGGCATGGGCGACCTCGGGGACCTCGCCGAGGTCGCGGGCTGGGCCGGGCGGGCCGTGGGGGCGGGGTTCCTCCAGGTCAACCCGTTGCACGCGGCCGTCCCCGGCACCCCCACCGACCCATCCCCGTACCGCCCCTCCTCACGCCGCTTCCCCGACCCCGTACACCTGCGGATCGAGGACATCCCGGAGTACGCCTACGTACGCGAGCGGAAGCGGCTCGACGAGCTGCTGAAGGCGGCGGACGCGCTGCGCCGGTCGGTGCTCGACGACGGTGAGCTGATCGACCGGGACGCGGTGTGGGCACTGAAGCGCGAAGCCCTGGAAGCCGTCCACGCGGTGCCGCAGGCGCCCGGGCGGCGGGCCGCGTACTGCGACTACCTGGCGCACCAGGGCCAGGCCCTGGAGGACCACGCCACCTGGTGCGCGCTCGCCGAGCGGTACGGGCCCGACTGGACCCGCTGGCCGGGCGGGCTGCGCGACCCCCGCTCGGCCGCCACCGCCCGCGCCCGGCGCGAGCTCATCGACCGGGTCGACTTCCACACCCGGCTCGCCTGGCTCACCGACACCCAGCTCGCCGCCGCCCAGCGGGCCGCCCGGGACGCCGGGATGGCGGTCGGCCTCGTCCACGACCTCGCCGTCGGGGTGCACCCGGGCGGCGCCGACGCCTGGGCGCAGCAGCGCACCTTCGCCCAGGGCATGTCGGTGGGCGCGCCCCCCGACGCCTTCAACGCGCGCGGCCAGGACTGGGGGCTGCCGCCCTGGCGCCCCGACGCCCTCGCCGCCTCCGGATACGCCCCGTACCGAGGACTCCTGCGCAATCTGCTGCGGCATGCCGGAGCCCTGCGCATCGACCATGTGATGGGCCTCTTCCGGCTGTGGTGGGTACCGCGGGGACAGGAGCCGACGGCGGGCACCTATGTGCGCTACGACGCCGAGGCGATGCTCGCCGTGCTCGTCCTGGAGGCCCACCGGGCGGGCGCCGTGGTCATAGGGGAGGACCTGGGCACGGTCGAGCCCGGCGTACGGGAGGCCCTGAGCCGGCGCGGGGTGCTCGGCACCTCGGTGCTCTGGTTCGAGCGCGACTGGGAGGGCACCGGCCGCCCGCTGCCCCCGGCCGCCTGGCGCGAGGCGTGCGTGGCCACCGCCACCACCCACGACCTGCCCTCCACGGCCGCCCGGCTCACCGGCGAGCACGTCGGGCTGCGCCACCGCCTGGGGCTGCTCACCCGCCCGCTGGCCGAGGAACAGGCCGAGGACGCGGCCGAGGTGGGGGAGTGGCTGTCCTATCTGGCCCGGCTCGGGCTGCTGCCCGAGGGCGCCCGGGGCGAGGAGGGCGCGGTGCGGGCGGTCTACCGGTTCCTGCTGCGCACCCCGGCCCGGATGATCGGCGTGTGGCTGCCGGACGCCGTGGGCGACCGCCGTCCGCAGAACCTGCCGGGCACCTGGGACCAGTACCCCAACTGGCGCCTGCCGGTGGCCGGGCCGGACGGCCGCCCGCTCGCCCTGGAGGACGTGGTCTCCTCACCCCGGCTGCACGGCCTGATGCGGTTGTTCGCGGCCGGCCCGGGCGCCGCGGCGGCGGGTGTGCGGACTCGTACGGCACCCCCGGGCGCGCGCCCCACTTAGGCGTTCGCTACGTTTGCACCGTGGACAAGAAGAACACCCTGCGCGCCGGCGCCGTGGCAGCCGGTACGACGCTGATGATGCTGCTCATGTCGGCCCCCGCCCTCGCGGTCACCCGCGACGACGGCGACGACCCGGGCTCCGGCCTGAGCGTGTTCGACACGATCGGCCTGTACGTGATCGCGCCCCTCGCGCTCTTCGCGGTCATCGCCGGTCTGGTCATGGTCCTCGACAAGTCGAAGAAGGCCTGACCGACCACGTTTCACGCGCTGTGAGGCGCTTTGCGGTACGAGTGGCACTCGTACCGCAAAGCGCCTTTTCTTCGTTCTCTCCCGGCTCTTCCGGTCGCCTCAGTGCGCCGAGAGCAGCTTGCGCAGCAGGGCGTTCAGCTGCTCCGCCTCCGCCGCGTCGAGCACCCCGTCCAGCACCTCGTGCTGCATCTCCAGGCCCGCCGTCACCGACTCGTCGACGATCTCCCGGCCCTTGTCGGAGAGGGTGACGCGCAGCCCGCGCCGGTCGTTCGGATCCGGGCTGCGGCTCAGCAGCCCGGCGTTCTCCAGCTTGTCCAGCCGTCCGGTCATCCCGCCGGTGGTGAGCATCAGGGTCGCCGAGAGCTGGCGCGGCGAGAGCGTGTAGGGCTCGCCGGAGCGCCGTAGCGTCGCCAGTACGTCGAACTCACCGCGCGAGATCCCGAACCGCTTGTACTCCTTCTCGATCCGGTCGCCCATGGCCCGGGAGATGCGGTAGACGCGCCCGTAGACGGCCATCGGAACGGTGTCGAGGTCGGGTCTGACCTCCGCCCACTGTGCGGTGATGGCGTCGACGGGGTCACTGGGGGTCGCAGTCATGGACACCAGTATCCGAGCGGATTGGATCGGACGCAAGAAAGTTGCTTGACGGAAAGTAGCTTACGAGTAAGCTACTTCCTATGAAGCGAACCCAGAGCCGCATAGCCACCGTCGCCCTCACCGCCCTCGCCCCGGTCTCCTGGGGTTCCACCTACGCCGTGACGACTGAATTCCTCCCGGCGGACCGGCCGTTGTTCACGGGCATGATGCGGGCACTGCCCGCCGGGCTCGCACTCCTCCTCGTCACCCGGCGATTGCCGCGGGGGGAGTGGTGGTGGAAGGCGGTGGTCCTGGGGGCGCTCAACATTGGGGCCTTCTTCCCGCTCCTCTTCCTCGCCGCCTACCGGCTGCCCGGTGGCATGGCCGCCGTGATCGGCTCCCTCGGGCCGCTGTGGGTGGCCGGGCTCGCCGCGCTCTTCCTCGGTGAACGCCCGTCCCTGCGGACCCTGCTCACCGGGATCGCGGCGGCCCTCGGGGTGAGCCTGGTGGTCCTGAAGGCGACGGGGGCGCTGGACACCGTCGGGGTCGTGGCCGGGGTCGCCTCGTCCGCGTCGATGGCCGCCGGGACCGTGTTCACCAAGCGGTGGGGGCGGCCCGAGGGGGTCGGGCCGCTGGTGCTCACCGCGTGGCAGCTGACCGCGGGCGGGCTGCTGATCGCGCCGGTCGCCTTCCTGATCGAGGGCGCGCCGCCCGCGCTCGACGGGCGCAACCTCGCGGGCTACCTCTACCTCGCCCTGGTCAACACCGCTGTCGCGTACTGGCTCTGGTTCCGCGGTATCGGCCGCCTCACCGCCACCTCGGTCACTTTCCTCGGCCCGCTGTCGCCGCTCACCGCCGCCGTCATCGGCTGGGCCGCGCTCGGCCAGGCGCTCACCCCGCTCCAGCTCACCGGGATGGCGATCGCCTTCGGGGCGACGCTGGCGGGCCAGTACGTGCCGAGGGTCCGAACGGCGCCGACGAAGGTCGAACCGTTCAGTTCTACTGGACAGATCAGCCGAAAAGATTCGATGGACCTGATGGTTCCGGCGGTGCGACGGTAATCCGGCACCCACCGCCGACCACCGAAGGGGCAGCGACCGCCGGGGCAGTCCTGGAGCGTGACCGAACCACCGCGACCCTCACGAGGGCGAGGCGGGCCAACGGGCCCGGGCTCGCCCTCGCGGGCGTCGCGACCGTCGTCTGGTCGGGCAGCTTCGTCGCCTCCCGGGCCCTGCGCGACTCGGTCCCCCCTGCGGGCCGGCTTCTGGCGCTGGATCATCGCGCTGGTGGTGGTGGTGGTGGTGGTGGTGGTGGTGGTGGTGGTGGTGGTGGCGGTGGCGGTGGCGGTGGCGGTGGCGGTGCGGTGGGGTGGCGGTGGCGGCGCGGTGGCGGTGGCGGCGCGGTGGGGTGGCGCCGGTCGCGGCCCGCGAGACCTGGCGCCAACGGGCCCTGATCCGCCGCCACTTGCGCCTCCTCCTGCCGGCCGCCCTCCTCGGCGTCACGGTCTGCGACACCCCCGTCAACCAGGCCGGACTCTCCACCTCGGCGGGCAACACGGGGGCTGCGCCTCCGGACCCCCGTCGCGGGGCCTGCGGCTTCGGGGCTCCGCCCGGCCCCCGGTCCGCGAACGCCGGAGGGGCTGAATTCCGGCCGGGCCCCGTTCTGCCTACCTAGGGGCGCGGGGAACTGCGCGACCAGCCCCCACCGAACCCGCAGACGAACCAGGGCCCCACCCCGACCCCACCCCGACCCCCACCCCCGGAGGGTTGAGGGAACGGGCGGGGGTGGGGGGCAAAACCGCTACGACGACGCCGCGTCCGCCTCCTGGGCACGGAGCGCCCGCTCCACTCCCGCCCGGGACTCCGAGATCAGGCGGCGCAGGGACGCGTTGGGAGCGGCGGAGGCCAGCCATGCGTCCGTGGCGTCCAGGGTCGCCCGGGAGACCTGGAGAGACGGGTACAGTCCCGTCGCGATCTGCTGCGCGATCTCGTGGGAACGCGACTCCCACACGCCCTTCACCGCCGCGAAGAACTTCTCCGTGTAGGGGGCGAGGAGTTCCCGCTGGTCCGTCTGGACGAAGCCGCCGATCACCGCTTCCTGCACCGCGTTCGGCAGAGCGTCACCCTCGACCACGGACGCCCACGCCTCGGCCTTCGCCGAGGCCGTCGGACGCGCGGCGCGCGCGGTGGCGGCGTGGCGCTCGCCCGCCGCCGTACGGTCCCGCTCCAGCTCCGCCGCGATGGCCTTCTCGTCGGCCCGGCCGGTCGCCGCGAGCCGCTCAAGGAACGCCCAGCGCAGCTCGGTGTCGACGGCCAGGCCGTCCACCGTCTCGGTGCCGTCCATCAGCCCCTGCAGCAGGTCGAGCTGCTCGGCCGTACGGGCCGTGGCCGCGAACGCCCGCGCCCACGCCAGCTGGTGGTCGCTGCCGGGCGCCGCCGCGCGCAGCTGCTCCAGGGACGCCTCGGTCCAGCGGGCCAGACCCGTCTCGCGCCACTCGGGCGCCGCGTACAGCTCGATGGCCAGCTTCACCTGGCGGTGCAGGGACTGCACGACGCCGATGTCGGACTCCTTGGCGATGCCCGAGAGCACCAGCGCCAGGTAGTCGCGGGTTGCCAGCTCGCCGTCGCGCGTCATGTCCCAGGCGGAGGCCCAGCACAGCGCGCGCGGCAGCGACTCGGCGAAGTCGCCGAGGTGCGCGGTGACGACCTTCAGGGACTCCTCGTCGAGGCGCACCTTCGCGTACGAGAGGTCGTCGTCGTTGAGGAGGACGACGGCCGGACGGCGGGTGCCCGCCGGGAGCTCGACGGCCGTGCGCGCCCCGTCCACGTCCAGCTCGATGCGGTCGGTGCGGACCAGCTTGCCCGTCTCGTTCAGCTCGTAGAAGCCGATCGCGATCCGGTGCGGACGCAGGGTCGGCTCGCCCTGGGCGCCGGCGGGCAGCGCGGGTGCCTCCTGGAGGACGGTGAAGGAGGTGATGGCGCCCTCGCCGTCGACCTCGATCTCCGGGCGCAGGATGTTGATGCCGGCCGTCTCCAGCCACGCCTTCGACCAGGTCTTCAGGTCGCGCCCGGAGGTCTTCTCCAGCGCGCCCAGCAGGTCGGAAAGGCGCGTGTTGCCGAACGCGTGCGCCTTGAAGTACGCCTGCACGCCCTGGAAGAACTCGTCCATGCCGACGTAGGCCACGAGCTGCTTGAGGACGGAGGCGCCCTTGGCGTACGTGATGCCGTCGAAGTTGACGAGCACGTCGTCGAGGTCGCGGATGTCCGCCATGATCGGGTGCGTGGACGGCAGCTGGTCCTGCCGGTACGCCCAGGTCTTCATGGAGTTGGCGAACGTGGTCCAGGCGTGCGGCCACTTGGAGCCCGGCGCGTACGCCTGGCAGGCGATCGAGGTGTAGGTGGCGAACGACTCGTTCAGCCACAGGTCGTTCCACCACTCCATGGTGACCAGGTCGCCGAACCACATGTGGGCGAGCTCGTGCAGGACGGTCTCGGCGCGCACCTCGTACGCGGCGTCGGTCACCTTGGACCGGAACACGTACTGGTCGCGGATCGTCACCGCGCCCGCGTTCTCCATCGCGCCCGCGTTGAACTCCGGCACGAAGAGCTGGTCGTACTTGGCGAACGGGTAGTCGTAGTCGAACTTCTCCTGGAACCAGTCGAAGCCCTGCCGGGTCACGTCGAAGATCTCGTCCGCGTCGAGGAACTCGGCGAGCGAGGGACGGCAGTAGATGCCCAGCGGCACCGACTGGCCGTCCTTCTCGTACACGCTGTGCACCGAGTGGTACGGGCCGACGATCAGCGCCGTGATGTAGCTGGAGATCCGGGGCGTCGGCTCGAAGACCCACACGTCGTCGGCGGGCTCGGGCGTCGGCGAGTTCGAGATCACGGTCCAGCCGGAGGGGGCCTTCACGGTGAACTGGAAGGTCGCCTTCAGGTCCGGCTGCTCGAAGGAGGCGAAGACGCGGCGCGCGTCCGGCACCTCGAACTGGGTGTACAGGTACGCCTGGTCGTCGACCGGGTCGACGAACCGGTGGAGGCCCTCACCCGTGTTGGTGTACGCGCAGTCCGCGACCACCTTCAGCTCGTTCGGGCCCGCCTCCAGACCGGCCAGCGCGATCCGCGAGTCCGCGAACACGGCGGCCGGGTCGAGCGCGGTCCCGTTGAGGACGACCTCGTGCACGGCGGGCGCGACGAGGTCGATGAACGTCTGCGCACCGGCCTCGGCGGAGTCGAAGCGCACGGTGGTCACGGACCTGTAGGTCCCGCCCTCCTGCGCGCCGCTCAGATCGAGCTCGATCGCGTACGAGTCGACGCTCAGCAGCTCCGCGCGCCGCTGGGCCTCTTCACGGGTCAGATTCGTGCCAGGCACCCGGCCATCTCCTTCAGAAAAACTCAGCTAGATCCATCAGATCGTGACGGTTCCGGCCATCCTTGCACGAGACGTACCGGGGGCGTACAGGGCTTTTGCCCGGGGGCTCCAAGTCCGAATTCCGCCGGTGGGGGGCGGGACGGGTCGGCACGCTGGACCCATGAAGAAGACGACGGCCTACACCGCACACGCGATCCCGCCCGCCGCACTTGAGGAGCTCCGCGCCACGGACGACGCCGGGCACCCCTGTGTCCCCTTCACCGACGAGGAGGGCGGCGCCCCGCTGCGCTGCTGCCTGCGTCCCAGTGAGCCGGGCGAGCGCATCGCGCTCGTCTCGTACGCGCCGCTGCGCCGCTGGGCGGCCGAGACGTGGGCGAAGCCGGGGGCGTACGACGAGCAGGGGCCGGTGTTCATCTGCGCGCGGTGCGACGGGCCGGGGCGCGGGGTGGAGGGCTATCCGTTCGCCCGCGCGGGCGCGCTGCGGACGGTCCGCCGGTACGACGCGGAGGGGCGGATCGTGGGTGGCCGTATGTTGTCGGTCCCGGAGGACGCGACGTCGGGCTACGAGGAGGCCTTCGCGGAGGCGTTCGCGGACCCGGAGGTGGTGTTGGTGCATGTGCGGGCGCTGGAGTACGGGTGCTTCCTCTACGAGGTGCGGCGCGCCTGACGCCTGCGGCGGGTGTATCCCCCACCCCGCCCCTTCCCGAAAGCCCTCAGCCGGGCGGCCGGGTGCGTCGTCTGCGGACCGGTGGGGGCTGGCCGCGCGGTTCCCCGCGCTCCACCGAAAGCCCTCAGCCGGGCGGCAGGGTGCGTCGTCTGCGGACCGGTCGGGGCTGGTCGCGCAGTTCCCCGCGCCCCTTGGGCACCCCCGGCCCCTCCGGCGTGCAAGGAGCGGGCCCCTTCAGGGGCGCGGGGAACTGCGCGCCCAGCCACAGGCGACCCGCAGAGGAACGGGGCCCGGGGCGGAGCCGGGGGCGGGGGCGCAGCCCCAGCGGGGCACCGGGGGCGAGGGCCCCCCGTGAGCGGGGTGCAGGGGCCGCAGGGTCGTAGCTCCGCCAGGGGTACCGAGGGGTAGAGCCCCAGCGAAGGGGCGCGGGGCCGCAGCTCCGCCAGGGGTGCAGGGGTGCAGCCCCGCCCGGGGGTCCGGGGGCGTAGCCCCCCGCGAAGGGCCGCAGGGCCGCAGCTCCGCCAGAGGGGTACCGGGGGCAGAGCCCCCGCTAGGGGTGCAGGGGCCGCAGGCCCCGTGAAGGGGTGCGGGGTAGCAGCTCCGCCTGGGGTGCAGGGG